>JACRGN010000248.1 GCA_016234205.1 Nitrospinota bacterium
AGATATAAGCGGTTTCTCGGAGTTGATTGCATCAGGTGTAGTCCTGACAGGCGGGGCTGCGAGTATGGAGGGGATGACAGATTTGGCAGAGAAGATATTTAAACTGCCTGTAAGGAGGGGATTCCCTAAAGGGATTGGCGGACTGGTGGATGTAGTAAGCAGTCCAATGTATGCAACAAGTGTAGGGCTGATTCTCTTTGGTCTGAAAAATCATCAGCATGGGAAGAAACCAAAACTCACGGACAGGAATCTCTTTGACAAGATATTTGACAGAATGAAGGGGTGGGTGGAGGATTTCTTTTAACGGTTTAACTGTTTAAACGGTTTGAACGGTATAATTGGGAGGGCAATAGAATGACATTTGTATTATCTGATGAATTTGATTATGCAGCAAGGCTTAAAGTAATCGGGGTAGGCGGCGGCGGCGGCAATGCTGTCAGCACAATGATGTCTTCAAAGATAGATGGCGTAGAATTTATAGTTGTTAATACAGATGCCCAGGTATTAAAGGTGACTCCTGTGCCGACAAAAATCCAGATAGGCTCTGAATTGACAAGGGGGCTTGGTGCCGGCGGCAATCCTGAGATTGGGAAGAAGGCGGCATTGGAGAGTGCCGACCAGATTGCAGATTTATTGGAAGATGCAGATATGGTCTTTGTAACTGCAGGTATGGGTGGCGGAACAGGGACAGGTGCAGCTCCTATAGTAGCAAAGATTGCAAAGGATAAGGGTGCATTGACTGTAGGGGTAGTTACAAAACCGTTTAGCTTTGAGGGGAAGAGGAGATTATCACAGGCAGATGCAGGACTGAAAGAATTAAGGGAGAGTGTGGATACACTCATCACGATACCAAATGACAGGCTTCTTAATGTGGTTTCTAAGCAGATGCCCTTGAGGGATGCATTTAAGGTGGCAGACGATGTCCTGAGACAATCGGTGAAGGGGATATCAGAGTTGATCACAATGCCGTGCCTTGTCAACCTTGATTTTGCAGATGTGAAGGCAATCATGACAGGTATGGGACAGGCACTCATGGGGACTGGTATCGGCAAGGGTGAAAATAAGGCAGTTGAATCTGCCCAGAATGCAGTTTCAAGCCCGCTTCTTGAGGAATCTTCTATAGACGGTGCAAGGGGGGTATTGATAAATATCATAGGTGGTCCTGGCCTTACAATCCATGATGCAACAGAGGCATCTTCCATCATCCAGAAGATGGTTCATGATGATGCAAATATTATATGGGGTGCAGGTATTGATGAGAGCATGGGGGATGAGATGAGGGTTACAGTAATTGCAACCGGTTTCGGCCAACAGCATCATCGCGAAATAGAAAGGGAGGAGAAGGTTCAGAAACTAAAGGTAGTAGCAGGGGGCGGCAAGGTAATTGATATACCTCTGCACCCAACTGTAAGGGGAAAAAAACCAAATGGAGGGGAACCTGCAACTGACAGGATGGGGCCCCTATTCTCAGGTGAGATGGATCTGGATATCCCTACATTTTTAAGAAGACAGGCTGATTGAAAGGGGGGGTAAGTTAGGAAGTCCTAATCTCGTTTTTATCTTTCCTGTGATGGTAAAGTGCATCTATGGTTGATTTAACGGCGAGCTTAGCCTGCTGATTTATCCCTCTGAATATAGCAAGGAGCTTTTCAATGTATTCTTGTTCTAAATCCGTAATTATACCTTTACTATCTTTGTATTTTGAAGGAAGTTCAGCAACTTGATGAAGTTGCAATTTTTTAGTGCCATAGAACTCATTGATTTTAAGGAGCAATTCATCTTTGAACGGTTTCCCTAACCTCTCCTCAAGAAAAGATTGTCTGTTTTTCCCTATCCCCTTCCTCTCTTTTAAAGTGTCATTTAAGTCAGAGGGTGTCCAGCCCAGCATCTCTGCCAGCCCATTCTGATTAATACCTCTCTTTTCCATATAAGTAAGAAGGGCTTCAACAATTGCTCTTTCCATCAGGGTCTTCATTGCCTTTGAGATTACCCCTTATCAATGGCAAATTCAATTCTCAAAAAAGTGAATATTCTTGACTAATTCACTATATTAGTGTATTTATATGGGAACTTATTTATAGGGAGGTAATGTTATGAAGGCAAATAAAATACCCTCTGTCTTATTCTTCTTTTTCCTTATTGCTTTTTTCACTGGCTGTTCCTCTGCCCCTAAAAAGACCGCACAAGTCCAACTCATAGAATCAGGACTCTTTCGTAACTATGAAAGCGAAGAACTACTAACCCCCCTCAAAAAGACAGATGTCATCTACACACAGGACACACAAGCAGTCATGTGGATAAAACTAAAAGACATAGAAGGAAACCATACATTAAGATGGGATTGGATTTCCCCTGACAAAAACATCTATCTCAAAACACAAGACTTTGAAATAAATCTTGATTCCAAAAAGCATAATCTCAACACCTCAGTCCATCGTATCGGCATAAGAGGAGAAAAGGCAGAAAAACTAACAGGAGAATGGCAGGTCCATGTATATCTTGATAACTATCTCGCCGCATCC
>JACRGN010000245.1 GCA_016234205.1 Nitrospinota bacterium
AATCGGAACAGTTGTCCGGGAAGGAGACCAAGCCGATGCTGGCGGTCAAATGTATGTCGTGACTGCGCACTTTAAAAGAATAATTTGAAAGCGAGGCGAGCATGGCAAGGGTTATAACTTCATCCACCTGTGCCCTGCCGTTTATCGGGATAACGAGGTAAAACTGGTCGCTGCCTGTACGCGCAACCGTTGCCGACCTGGGCACAAGGCTTAAAAGTCGGCTTGCAACCTGCTGAAGGATCAGGTCCCCGACCTCATGGCTGAACGCTTCGTTTATAGAGCGAAACCGGTTGATGCTTAAGCAAATCCCGGCAATCATAGTATTTTTATTTCTGCTCCAGAGTATCTCGGTGTCAAGACGGCTCTTAAGCAGCGACCTATTCGGCAGGCCGGTCAGGCTGTCGTAGCTCTTGAGCAGATGTATCTGGTGCCGCATATCTTCCCTTTTAGACTCCATCTCGGACTGCTTTCTGAGACGAATATGGACGGAGGTGAGCACCTCCTCCTCGGTATACGGTTTCGTCAGGTAATCGTCAGCGCCCATGTTCATGCCTCTACGCATATTCTGCCTGTCGGCAACGGCAGTCAGGAAGATAAACGGCGTCTGCTCGGTCGCTTTGTGGCTGCGGAGCTTATCAAGCATGACGTAGCCGTCTATTCCCGGCATCATTACATCGCAGAGTATCAGATCAGGGTGATCCCTGAGCGCAATTTCTAATCCCTGACGGCCGTCGACCGCACCCATAGCCTCAAAACCATTTAACTCAAGTATGTCCATAAGGTTGGCCCTTGCTGCCTCCTCATCCTCAACGACAAGTAACCTTGATTTAAGCAGGGCGCTCCGTTTCTTTAACTGTGTATATATAGATACAATCACTTCCGTCTCGGTAAAGGGTTTTGTTATAAAATCCTCGGCGCCGAGGTTCATCCCCTGCCTTATGTGTTCCCTGTCGGCGAGGGCGCTGAGGAATATAAAAGGTATCTGTGAAGTGGGCGGATAAGCCCGGATCGCCTCAAGGACATCATAGCCGTCAAGAACTGGCATTAAGATATCGCACAAAATTACATGAGGCAGTTCTCTATGTGCGAGATAAACTCCTTCCCGCCCGTCCTCCGCGGTAAACACCTCAAACCCGTTGAGCCCGAGCATATCCTTGAGGTTTTCCCTAACATCCTTTTCATCGTCTATGAGCAGCACCTTAGGCATTTTCCACAACCTCCGCATTTTTAAGCTGGAGCCGTATCTTGAATACAGTGCCTGAACCGACAAGGCTCTTCACCTCTATCTTGCCTTTATGGGCATCTACGGCATTCTTCACTATTGCAAGTCCAAGCCCGGTGCCCTGTATAGTGCCGGTATTGCCTGCGCGGTGGAACGGCTCAAACAGATGCCCTATGGATTCTTCCGGTATGCCTATGCCCTTATCGCTTACGATAAAAAGGACTTCATCCCCTTCGCCGTACACATCAAGAAGAACCCCGTGCATATCCGGTGAGTACTTGACCGCATTGTTAAGAAGATTGATGAGCATCTGCCGTAAAAGCTTCTCGTCCATGACCGCTCCATAGGGGCAGTTTGAGCCATTGAAGGTTATTATATGGCCGCTTTTTATCTGGAACTGGATGGATTCAACGAGGTTTTCGCAGAACTTCCTCAGGTGCAGCGGCGCCGGGTTGAACTCCACCTTCCCTTCCGAATAACGGCCTATCATAAGCACATCATCCATGAGCTCAACCATCCTTGAATTTGAGCTCTTTATCCTCTGAATATAAACGGAAAATTTTTCCCCGGATACGCGGTCACGGTGTTTTTCTATAAGCTCGGTCGAGGAAGCGATGATGCTGAGGGGAGTGCGGAACTCATGGGAAACAATGGATACAAAGCGTGACTTCATCTGGTTTAATTCTCGCTCCCGCTCAAGGGACTTTTTAAGCCTCTCCTCAATCCTGAGTCTCTCTTCTACCTCTCTTTTCAACTCCCTGTTATGCCGCTCCATGAGAGTCACCCTGTTACGTTCAGAAATATCGCGAAGGACGATAGTATAAAGGCTCTTCATGGGGATATCTATTTTGCTTGCGGCAAGCTCGGCAGGGAAGACCGACCCGTCTTTGCGCACAGCGACGGTCTCCAGCATGCTTATGCCTTTGCCTTCTCCGGCCAGATAATCCGCCAAATAGCCGTTTGCATCCTTGCCGGGTTCTGAGAAGAGCATAGAGATGCCATTCCCCTTAACTTCATCCGGTGAATAGTTGAAGATGTCCGAGGCAGCCGGGTTGAAGGATTCTATAATACCATGTCCATTGATGGTAATGATGCCGTCACCGGCGCCTTCAAGTATGGAGCGGCTCAACATTTCGCTTTCAATCAACCGCTCTTCAACCTTCATACGCTCAATAATATCATACTCAAGCTTTTTATTCACCTCTGATAACTCTTTTGAGCTAAGCTCCAGGCGGCGGATTCCGTTCATGACGGATATGTATGACCATATCCCCAGATAGACCAGCAGTCCTGTGCCGGACATGGCCGCCCCTACTGCAAAATACATCTCCCGCGTAAGCCTTCTTATCCTTGAGCCAAGCATTTCTTCCAACGCGGATATGGAGAGTGCATGAAGCTTGAACCCGTTCCGTATAGGCACTGAGATCTGGTTAAAGAACTCTAATGGGGTTAAATCAAACATGGATGCGAGTATCCTGCCTCGGACAAGTCCGAGGGCGTCGGCAGTCGTTTCAGCTATATCTTTGGAGAGGTTACCGAGCTTGAGACTAAGCCCTGGTGCAACGTCCATGGCCTCCGACAGGTGATGACTTACGCCATCAAGCGCTGCGATCGCCTTAGACTCAAGGATCGCGAGATGCATCTTCCCTGCCTCGTTAATCCTCCCACTCGCAAGGGCACCGGTACTTTTGGCTCGCATCTGTCCGAGGCATTCTATCAGTGTCGGCAGATGGGTAACAACTATCTCCTTGATATGGTTTGAGCCTAAATCAGGGTCAAGGGCAAGGTTGGATGTATCGGCTACATGGTATATTATGGCAAGCGTCCCGGCTATAACTTCGGTATGCCTGTTGAAACTCTCCTCCTGTGAGATATTCAATGCGTCACCCTGAAGCCTCCGCCATTTTGCCTTTAGCTCAGCCCATCGTATTGAAGCATCAAGGTGCCGGCCGATTCGGAAGTCAATCAAGTCAATCTGCCGTATGGTCTCTTCAATTTCCTTAAGCTCGGCTATCGCCTCATTTTTAAGAGATATTTCACCGCTCAAATACCCATTCATAATGCCTCTGTGGCGCTGCGTATGCTCAATGAACTTTACAAGAGGTTTTATATATTTGATGCCTACGAGCTCTTTCCTTGCAAAGGCAACCCTGCTGTTAAGCCCCGATGCAAGCTGGTAGATGAGTATTGAGATAGCCAGAGCGACCATTAACCCGGTAATGATAAGCTTTTTAGGACTCATAACTATTGTTTCCACTCACCACTACTATATGTCAAAATAATAATTACGGCTGTAAATGCAATAGATAACTTTTGAGATATTTTTAGGTTGTAAAACCAGTTCATAAGCCGCCTTCTAATCCGAACAAGCCGGAACAAAAACTTAAAAGTGTCAGTGTCAGTGTCAGTGTCAGTTAAAGGAGTTAATTTTTTGCTGACACTAATCACTGTCACTGACACTTCTTTATAATTTCCTATTTGGCAAGCTTGAGGGCAATTGTTGCAACATGTTTTCCCTGAAATCTCGCCGCTGACAGCTCATTCTCACTCGGCATACGCTCCCCCTGCCCTCCTGCAATTGTTGAAGCACCATAAGGAGAGCCTCCTGTTATCTCATCAATACGCATCTGCCCTTGAAAGGCATAAGGCAAGCCGACAATAATCATCCCCTGATGAAGGAGTGTCGTATGAAAACTCAAGATTGTAGACTCCTGACCTCCATGCTGGGTGGCAGAACTCGTAAATACACTCCCCACCTTGCCGACCAATGCCCCCTTTGCCCAGAGTTGTCCTGTTGCATCAAGAAACTGCCTCATCTGTCCACACATATTTCCGAATCTCGTAGGTGTGCCGAAAATAATCGCATCTGCAGAAGATAGGTCATCAACACTCCCAATAGGTATATGGGAAAATTTCTTCTGGGCTTCTATTGCACCCATCTTTTTAAGTATATCTTCTGATAGTGTCTCTGGAACTCTACGCATTAATACCTCCGCCCCTTTTACTTCCTTTGCACCCTCAGCAACAGCCTCAGCCATACGATGAATATGGCCATACATAGAATAATAGGCAATCAAAACTTTCATAATCTATACCTCCTTATTTTGAATTTATTTTTTATCACTCATAATATAGTCCCGCTTTTAAAAAATTGCCATATAAATTTTTCTATTAATTCAATTCTCAACTTATGATATTGAATAAATTGACGAAGACCATTCACTATGATAATCTTACCTGCATGTATCATCCATCTTATGAGGTATTCAAAGAAAAGGCAAAGGAAGGGAATCTTATTCCTGTATATAGGGAAATTCTCGCTGATTTAGAGACACCTGTTTCAGCCTTTCTAAAAATAGATGAGGGCGAATACTCCTATCTCCTTGAGAGTGTTGAAGGCGGTGAGAAATGGGCAAGGTATTGCTTCCTCGGCAGTAAACCCTCTGTGGTTTTTAAAAGTAAGGGAGATAAAATTTATGTAACAAGAAATGGTGTTGTAAAAGAGGAGAAGGTTGACGGCAATCCTTTAAATTCCATCAAAAAATTGATGTCGGAGTATAAACCTGTAAAGGTAGAGGGGCTTCCGAGGTTTTTTGGCGGTGCGGTCGGCTATATCGGATATGATATGGTGAGGTTCTTTGAGAGCCTCCCCCATGAGGCAGTTGATGACCTGAATATACCTGACTCTGTTTTTGTTATAACCGATACTATTCTGATATTTGATAATATAGGACAGAAGATTAAAGTTGTCTCCAATGCACATATTAAAGATGGCGATATGGAAAAGGCTTACGGGGAAGCAATAGGGAGGATAGATGCGATTATTGATAGACTCAAAAAATCAGTCACAAGTCACCAGTCACCAGTCAATAGTAAAGAACTTCTAATTCCGAATCCCGAATTCCGAACTAATGTTTCTAAGGAGGTTTTTAAAGAGAGTGTTCAGAAGTGCAAGAAATATATAAAGGATGGGGATATTTTTCAGGTTGTATTATCCCAGAGGCTTGAGACAGATTTTCAGTCCGACCCTTTTGATATATACAGGGCACTCCGAACCATAAATCCTTCACCATATATGTATTTCTTTAAACTGGGTGATATAAAAATAGTCGGCTCATCTCCTGAGGTATTGGTAAGGGTAGAAGATGAAATGGTAGAGTTAAGACCTATAGCAGGGACAAGACCGAGAGGTGTTACAGAGGAAGATGATAAGAGGCTTGCAAGGGAATTATTGAGTGATGAGAAGGAGAGGGCTGAACATATAATGCTAATAGATTTAGGAAGAAATGATATTGGAAGGGTATCAAAGAAGGGGAGTGTTGAGGTAAATGAGTTGATGGTAATAGAGAAATATTCCCATGTCATGCACATTGTATCAAATGTAAAGGGGAGACTTGAAAAAGGAATTGACTGTTACGATGTCCTCAAAGCCACATTTCCAGCAGGCACAGTCTCCGGTGCCCCAAAAATAAGGGCAATGGAGATAATTGAGGAGCTTGAACCGACCCGCCGAGGGATTTATGCAGGTGCAGTCGGGTATTTCAGTTTCTCAGGGAATATGGATATGGCAATCACAATAAGAACGCTGTTAATCAAAGGTAATACAGCATATCTGGGTATCGGTGCAGGCATTGTCGCAGATTCAGAGCCTGAGAGGGAGTTTGAGGAGACAATGAATAAAGGCAAGGCATTAATAAAGGCAATTGAGATGGCTGAGAGGGGATTATAATAAATTGCCACAGACTTTCACAGACTTAAAGAAAAAAACCTTAGACAAATGTCTTCTTTATTCTATGCTTAGTCCGTGTTTGTCAGTGGCTAAATAAATGTTATGCTTCTTGTAATTGATAATTACGATTCATTCACATATAACCTCGTCCAGTATCTTGGGGAACTGGGGCAGGATGTAAGGGTTTATAGAAATGATAAGATAACTTTAAATGAGATTGAATCTCTAAAACCTGAAAAGATTGTCATATCGCCTGGACCCTGCACACCAAAGGAGGCGGGCATATCAGTAGATTTAATTAAACAGTTTGCAGGCAGAATTCCAATCCTCGGTGTCTGTCTTGGTCATCAGTCAATAGGCTATGCCCTTGGCGGTGAGATTATCCATGCAAAAAAGCTGATGCACGGAAAGACCTCCATGATAAACCACGATGGAAAGACGATTTTTACAAACCTCCCAAACCCTTTTGAAGCAACCCGCTACCATTCACTTGTGATAGAGAGAGAAAGCATACCTGATGAGCTTGAGATAAGTGCTGAGACTGATGATGGAGAGATTATGGGAGTGAGGCACAAGGAATACATCATTGAAGGAGTCCAGTTCCACCCCGAATCAATATTGACGAAGGTAGGAAAAGACCTGCTCAGAAATTTTCTTGAATTGAAATAATCATTTTCTCTTACCAAATAACTTTACCAGTATTATGCTCACCTCATACAGAATAACAAGAGGGACAGTCATAAGCATCATGGAATAGGCATCAGGTGTCGGTGTAATTATTGCTGATACAATTGCAATAACAAGTATCGCATATTTCCTATATTTTGACAGCATAGAAGAATTAATAATACCAACCCTTCCCAATACAAGCATAACGAGGGGCAATTCAAAGGAGAGTCCAAATGCCAATATCATTCCTCCGCAGAAATTGACATATTTTTCTATAGAAATATATGGAACCATATAATCTGTTTCATATCCTATTAAAAATTTTATTCCAAGGGGGAGGACAGCCCAGTAACACAGGGCTGCACCCGAAAGAAAGAGTATCACCCCTCCTGTAACAACAGAGAGAGAGGTCAATCTCTTTTTAAAACCGTATTTATTAGATACAACTTTCCATATCTTATAAAATATCAGGGGAAATGAAAGGAATAGCCCTGTGAGAAATGATATTTTCAATATAGTCAGGAATGCCTCCTGAGGGCTGAAATATGCCAGTTTATCCCCGATCAATCTCTCAAATTGAAACTGCACATCCCTTGAAAGGAAAAACCCAACTATGGAAAATATAAAGACTACTGATACAATCTCTATAAACTCCCTTTTGAATCGTTCTAAGATATTGATTACATCCGATAGTGGCAGAGTCATAAATTAACCGTTGATAAAAAATACATAAACAATAAAACATGCGTAGGCAATACCACCAAACAGGAGGTCTCTAAAATGTAGTCCACCGTTTTTTTTCAGCATGAAATAGAAATATGCAGAAGAGGTTATGGCTAAAACAGCACTTGCCATAGTGGAATGACTTATATTCCACGGTGTAAATGCCATGCCGAATGCGACAGGGAAACTCCCCTGAAACACCATTGCACCGGTTATATTACCTATTGCCATTGTATCCCTCCCCTTACCCAGCCATATAACACTGTTCATTTTTTCAGGGAGCTCAGTTGCAACTGGTGTCAGGATAAGGGATAAAATCAGAGGAGAGATAGAAAAGATTTTTGCTGTATCAATAAGACTTTCTACAAAGAAGTGCGCACCTATGACAATAAAGGCAAGTCCTGTTAAAACCTGAAGTCCAATTATCCTCAGTCGCGGTTTATCATTACTCCTTGAGAAATGGAGTGCATCCAATTCATGGCTTATCACCCCTTCATGCTGTAATGTAAGCCAGAGATAATAGCCGTAAGAAAGTGTAAGTAAACATGCCACAATTATATTTACAAGTCTAATGTGAAGAAAGCTTACACCAATTGCAATAGAATAAGAGAACAGGAAAAAGAGAAGGTCGGTAGTTATAACCTTTGAGTTGATTTTTAACTCTGAATCCCTCTTTTTCATAAAGGCATAAATAACAACTGCTATCCCTGATACAAAAAAGGCAAGTGTAGAAAGCATGAATGGTGCACCTGCAATAGCACCGATTCCCACTTGAATACTCTCAGTATTATTAGAAAATATAATTGCGATGATTGGAATTAGCGTCTCCGGCAGAGCTGTTCCTACAGCCGCAAGAACGCTACCAACCAACCCCTCTGAGAGCTGGAGTTTCTTTCCAGTCCACTCAATACTGTTTGTAAAGAGTTCACACCCTAAAAGTATTACAACCAAACTACCTACCAGCCATATAATAATCATATAAATAAAAAAAATTCCTTAATTTTAACTTTTTCATTTTGACTTTTGCATTTTAAGTTAATAACCTCCTCATACAACCTCCCAATCTTATCAATCATAGCTTTATCACTGTAAGATTCTACTATAAGTTTTCCGCTCTCTCCCATTCTTTTCCTTTTCTCCTCAGATTTTAAAAGTTCAATAATTGCCTTTGCCAATTCATTTGGAGACGCTGAGTTTACTAATATACCATTCTCCCCATCTCGTATCAAATCAGGTATTCCACCTACCCTTGAAGCAATAATCGGTCTCTTTAACAACATTGCCTCAACCAGGACCTTCCCCATCCCCTCATTCAAAGATGGAAGGACAAAAATATCAAACACCGAAATTATAGCAGGCACATCATTTCTCCAGCCCGTAAAGATTACTGAATCTGCTATTCCAAGTAAATTTGCATTTCTTTTTAAATCCGAAATAAGGGGGCCATCTCCAACTATTATAAATTTAATATTTAAGGAGGGGGTTGCTTCGGGACTAAAGTCCCTCGCAATGACATTTAAGATATTTTTGGCTGCCTGAATAAAATATTTATGCCCCTTTACTTCCACAAGTCTCCCTACTGTGCCTACAACCAAATAGTCATCAGGAATATTTAACTCTCCCCTTACTTTTTTTATATCTGCCGGGGAAATATCAAAAAACTTTTTAACCTCAACCCCACTGTGGATTGTTACAAATTTCTCAGGAGGTGCAATCTTAAAGTCTATATGCTCCTGTTTCTCCCTATCCGTCAGCGTAATTATCCTGTCAGTAATAAGTCCTGTAATTCGTTCAATTATCTTAAATATCCATGTTAGAAATCTGCCATAATATCCATAAAATATATGACCATGCGGTGTATGGATAATTACAGGTGTCTTAGTGAGCTTGCCGAACCTACAGAGCCATGCAGCCCACCTGCCGATGATGCCTGCCTTTGAGGTATGGGTGTGGACAATATGATACTTGCCCTTTTTTATAATAAAAAATAATTTGATAAATGCCTTTAAATCATTTAAAGGGCTTATCCTTCTTACAAGCTCATCTACTGTTATTATCTTTACACCTGAATCTTCTGCCTTCTTTAAATCCCTCTCATTAGCCTCTCTCTCTTCATCACTCATCACTGATTCAAATGTAGCACCTTTAATAAGGGTAACATCATATTTCTCTTTATTAAGTCCGAGGACTGTCAGGAGTGTATTTTCTGCCGACCCGCCCTTATCCATTCTTGTAATAATATGTGCCACTTTATATTTCATTTTGATGTTGACTCATAAAGCATCTCTGCCTGTCTCTCAGGGCTGAATTTTTCAACCACCCTTTTGTATCCTGACTCTCCGAGCCCCCTTCTCATTTTATCATCCTTCATTAATTTTATAATCACCTGTGCAATATCTCTCTCTTCCGTCGGGTTGACCAGTATTCCATTTACCCCATCCTCCACTGCATCTGTAATACCGCCCGACCTTCCTGCAATAACAGGCTTCTTCATTGCATTAGCCTCTAAGTATACGATTCCAAAACCCTCAACATCCCCTCTTTCCTTAATCTCCCGGCTTGCCATAATAAAGACATCACACATTGCATAATACTCAGGAAGCTCCTCATCAGGTATAAATCCAGCAAATGTTATAAAATCCCTGACATTCAATTTTCCTGACAGCCTCTCCAATTCGCTCCTATATACTCCATCCCCTACTATAAGATAATGTATCTCCGGAATCTCTTTGATAATATCTGGCAGGGCTTTAATTACATAATCATGCCCTTTCCTCTCCACCAATCTGCCCACAGTGAGTAAAACCTTTTTACCTTTCAATCCATAGTTTTCTTTCAATTCCTCAACATTTCCAATCTTTTCAAATCTCTTATAATATACAGGTGGATTGATAACAATTATCTTTCTTTCCGATATGCCAAAACCAATCAGTGCATTTTTTGTAAAACTGCTGTTAGCAATAATCAGAGAGGCATTTTTTAAGATCAGATTAAGTATTATTTTACCTCCCCTCAATCCCCTCCTTTTGAAGGAGGGGAAGGGGGTGGTAAATTCAAGGAAATCTGCACCATGAACATAAGGGAAATAAGGTTTGCCAAAAAAAAGATGACAGACATATCCAACAAAACCAGCAGAAAAGACCTGCCCGCAGTGAATCCTGTCAACCTTTCTAAATAATATCAGTTTTATTGTATAGAGAAGTAATAATAAGGTTTTTATTGACTTGATAAATAAGCCTTTTTGCAACGGGAGATTCGTACGAATGACTTTAAACGGGAGGGTGCTGTCTATTATTTTCCAATTTTTAATTTTGGGGGCCAAGACAATTATTTCATCAGAAGGAAGATTGCTCCAGAGGTCAAAGAGGAATCTTGACTGCCCGCCCGGTATAGGTGGAAAATCGCTTGAAATCATCAGGGATTTCATATTATAGATTCTATCAGTGATAATATCTTTGAAGAATATTTTTCAACTGTAAACTCTTTCGCCCTATTCAATCCTTTTATCTTCAAATCTTCTCTCATCATATCGTCTTTCAGCAATTTAGATATCGCAGATGCCATACTTTTTACATCTTCAGGATTGATTAATATACCAGCATCCCATGCCACTTCAGGAAGTGATGTGGTATTTGAGCATATAACAGGTGTCCCACAAGCCATTGCCTCAAGGACAGGCAGACCAAAACCCTCGTACAGAGACGGATAAATAAAAAGTTCTGCACCACTGTAAAGATATGGCAAATCCTCATCTTTGATAAAATCAGTAAAGATAACACTATCCCTTATTTCCAGTTTTTCTGATAGCTCCTCCAGCGAAGGCACAAACTTATCCCTCTTTCCTCCCAATACTAATTTTATATCTGAAAAATCTTTATTAATGCCTGCAAAAGCCTCAATAAGCCTCTTTACATTTTTATGAGGCTTGAAATTTCCCACATAAAGTATATATTTCCCTTTGATATTATAAATATTTTTTATCTTTTCAATAGAATACAAATTTGTAACAGGTTTATATTCATCTGAAATGCCGAGGGATATTACATTAATCTTTTCCTCATCCACTCCAAAAATTTTTATAATATCTTTTTTGGAATATTCTGAATCAGTAATAATAGCCGATGCCCTCTTTGATACAATTCTTCCAAATATCTTAAAAACCTCATTGTATGGTTTATATCTCCACCCTGTATAATCGGGTGTTGAAAGAAAAAGGAGGTCATGAATTGTCGTTATATACGGACAGGGGGAGAAAATCGCAGCCTTTATGTAGGGGGATAGAAAAATATCAACCCTATCATTCTTTAAATGAGCAGGGAGTAAAATATGGTCCCATGTGGCTGTTATCCTCTCAAGTATAATTTTTAAGGTCAGGTTTGGAGATTTATAATCAAGGTGGGTAAACTGATTTCCGTAGAGTATAAATTGATATTCCCTACGGGCATTTGTAGCATATTTTAAAAAATTCAACAGGTATCTTCCTATACCTGTAACCTTCCCTCTTTCCAATTCCCTTCCATCTATACCGATTATCACAGTGGTCAGTAGTCAGTGGTCAGTAGTCAGTGGTCAGTAGTCAGTGGTCAGAAAAAATTTTATTAATCACTGTTCACTGCTCACTATTCACTGGTTTTTTCCCAATATCTTTTTAAAGGCAAATATGTTCAGGATAATTATCCCGCCCCACGCCATTATCAAAAAAATCCATCCACCCAAACTCATAATAATTTTCTATATGCCACTAAGTCACAAGGCACAAAGTTGACAAAAAATAAAAAAATCTTCTTTTTTATAAGTCATTATCCTTCGTGCCTTAGTATCTTTGTGGCTAATCAAGTTCCTTCCTTCTTTTGCTTCATCCCCCACGATTTTCTGACGAGGAATGCCAGTCCGATGAAGATAACTGCCATCATTACCCTTGCACCCCATACATACAGTTTGTCAGAGGAGGCAATATTTTTCATAAATAGCACATCTATAGCATTCTGGTAAAACCATGTAACGAGAATGATGAAAAGAAACATAGGTGTAATATATTTTATAATATAAAAGAATATCTTTGGAATAGCCGTTGTTGCACCCCTATTGAGTTCCTCCCAGCCTCTATCCATTCTGAATATCCACGCAAAAATAATAACCTCAAATAAGGCACAAAATACCAGACCAAATGTCCCTGCCCAGTAGTCAAGCTCATCTAAAAAACCATGCTTTAAAAAGAATATAACAGGGATGCAGCAGATAAAGAGAATAAGACCAACGATAACCGCTGCCCTCTCTTTTGGAATCCTGAATTCTTCTTGTAAAAATGCCATAGCAGGCTGTGCCATGGCCACTGAGGAGGTTAAGGCTGCGAAGAAGAGGAGGAGAAACCATATAAATCCAAAAAATTGCCCAAAGGGTATCTTCTGAAATATAACAGGGAGGGATTGAAAACCCAGATTAAATGCACCCCCTTTTGCAATTTCCTGAGCACCTGCAAGCCCGAAGAATGCCACTGCGGCAGGTATTGCTATTGTCCCGCCTAATATAACCTCTGCAAACTCATTTGTTGAGGCTGTGGCAATACCTGTAGTAGCCACATCATCATCCTTTTTCATGTAGCTTGCGTATGTGGCAATAGCACCCATGCCGAGGCTGAGTGTAAAAAATATCTGCCCTGATGCTGCAAGCCAGACTGTACCATTTGTCAATTGACTGAAATCAGGATTCCAGATGAAACCAAGTCCATTAATTGGATTATTTTCAGGATATGAGGGGTCGGGCGCACCGAATGTGAGGACCCTTATTGCTATGGCAATAGCCATAACAAAAAGCATAGGCATCGCTATGTTTGCAAGCCTCTCTATCCCCTTAGATACCCCTTTTGATATTATATAGATGTTTATCAAAATGGTTACCAGAAAAAAGATGATGGCAGGGGTAAGACTGGAAAAATATCCATTGGATTCCACACCCTGAAATCCTCTCAGGAATGCCCCCATGGACTCCCTGCTCTCTGCACCAAAATACTTACCTGTCAGAGAAAAGAAACTGAAGGCGAGTGTCCAAGATTCTATATATGTATAATAAATGGTAATGACAAGCGGAATGAATATGCCGAGGATGCCTATATATTTTGACCACCTGTTACCCCACATGGAGTAGAACATCCCGGGCATTGAGCCGTGGCCTCTGTTGCCGCCAAATCTGCCTATTGCCAGCTCAACCCACATGAGTGGTATGCCGAGGAGTATAAGAGATATAAAATATGGAATCATGAATGCCCCGCCGCCGTTCCCTGCCGCCTGAACAGGGAATCTCAAAAAATTCCCCAGCCCGATGGCATTCCCGGCAAGGGCAAGGACAAGCCCAAACTTCGTCCCCCACTCCTCCCTTTTATTATTATTTTCTTCCATTATCTTATTGCCGTTCCTATAACTACACCAAGTGTACTGATCGGAATCTGTTCCTGAATCCCCTCCGTTGCCTTTGTTATACCTTTGAGCGCCTTCTTTGTCTCAGTATATAGTGTTTCATCATTAACGAGTTTACCAATAGTTCCCTCGCCCTTCTCTATTTTCTGTGCAACTTTATTGAGACTCTCTACCGCACCTCTTGCCTGGTCATACAGTGCATCATCAGTCATCATTTTACCGAGAGATCCCTTCCCCGCCTTTACATCCTCGGCTATTTTATTCAGATTACCCATTACATCCTTTGCATTTGCAACCAGCTTCATTATTTCGTTATATGCCTCCGGGTCATTAATCAATTTAGCAACAGTCCCTTCCCCACTCTCTATTTTTTTCGTAATACTGCTGATGTTATCCAATGCCTCCTTTGCACTTGCATATAATTTATCATCAGTAACAAGCTTGCCAAGGGTCCCCTCCCCTGACTCCATTTTTTTAGTAATGTTATTCAGACTGGCAACCAGTTCTTTTGCATCTTTTGAAAGTGCAGGCAGGTCATCCGTAAACTTTGCAACATTTGTCACGATTTTATTAATCTTCTCATCATTGTTTTTTACAATATTATTAACACCTGCCGATGCCTCTTTTATATTATCCACAATGCTCTTTATAGAATCCTTCCCCTCTTTGCCGCCGAGGACCTCGCTTACAGGCTGTGTTACAGATTTAATATCAGCGGCAATTGAGTTCAACTGGACAATAAGCCTGTCCATATCAGGCGGCGGCGCCCCCTGCTGTATCTCATCTCCTGCCTTAAGTTCAGGTGCCACTGGAGAACCGGGGTCTATCTCAAGAAATTTCTCGCCAAGGAGGCTCTCCATCTTTACATACGCCTTTGCATCCTTTCGCAGTTTTATATGATAGGGGAGATTTATTGTCAACTTTGCCTTTCTGTCTGTCAGGGAAATATCTGTTATCTTTCCTATCTCCACGCCTGCCGTCTTGACATTAGTATGCTTAACCAATCCCTGTGCAGTATCCATTATTGCATACACATTATATCCCCTCTCACCCCCAACCTGAATCTTCTCTATATTCACTGTCATATATGCCAGAAATAAAATACCGAGAACTACAAATATACCAACCTTAAACTCCGTCTTCATTCCGCCCATAAAACCTCCCTCCTTATAAATTTCAAATTTGACGACCCACTTTCGTGGGTGCCCCGAAATTTGAAATTTTGTTACTCTCTTGTTATAGGTCCCTCTGCCCTCCCATGGATAAACTGCTGGACAATCTCACTCTTTGAATTTTTAATTTCATCAGGCGTCCCGATTTCTATTATCTTCCCCTTGTAAAGCATGGCAATCCTGTCTGCAATCTTATAGGCACTTACCATATCATGCGTAATTGCAATTGATGTAACTTTTATTCTTTCCCTTAAATGAATAATCAGCTCATTTATCACATCTGCCATTATAGGGTCAAGCCCGGTTGTCGGCTCATCATATAAAAGAATCTCAGGCTCCATTGCAATAGCCCGAGCTAAACTGACCCTCTTCCTCATACCGCCTGATAGGTCTGACGGCATGAGGTTTTCTACATTTTTCAACCCGACAAGCTTGAGTTTCTCAATTGCAACATCCTTTATCTCACTATCCCTTAACTTCGTATGCTGTTTCAAGCCAAAGCCTACATTCTCCCAAACCCGCATTGAATCAAACAATGCACCCCACTGAAACAGCATACCAAATTTTTTTCTAAGTTCATTCAATTCCCTCTCTTTCAAAGAGGTAACATCCTGCCCGTCAACATATACCTTACCGCCTTCAGGCATCAGAAGCCCTATAATACACTTAATAAGGACACTCTTTCCAGTCCCGCTTCCGCCTATAACAACCATGCTCTCCCCTTTTCTTATATCAAGAAACGCCCCTCTCAGGACATGGTTGCCGCCAAAAGATTTATATACATCCTGAACACTAATTTTAGTATCGCTATTCATATAAAACCTGATTTTTAGTTTTTTAAATATATCATATTATTTATAATCTTTTATATGAATATTTCATATCAAATAGAGGCAATTAAATTGACATCATGCTGTCAGCATAATGTAATATAAGTATTATAAATCAATATCAACTTTTATGGAGGAATATCATGTCAAAAAAACTAACTATTAAAAAACAGTCCCTCGGCAAAAGGCGGGACAAGGCAGCAGGTATAACTGAAAAGATTATCAATCTTCTTAACATACTCAATCAAATTGAGCAGGGTAAATACCCGACTGTAGAGAAACTTGCAGAACTATGCGAGGTCAGTGAAAGGTCTATTTACAGGTATCTGAATATAATCGGTTTTATAGTTCCGCTTACCTATGATAGTGAGAAAGGGGGATACAGATTTCTAAACGAGGGGGCATTGAGGGCAATCCCTTTTGATATTAAAGAACTTGCCCTCCTTTCAGCGCTCTCTGATATGACCTCACAGATAGGCGAACCGATAAAAGGCTCTTTCCAGAACATTTTAAATAAACTGCATACATGCTCAAAGGAAAGGGGTAAAGTTCCATCTCTTTTTCGTTTCTCAATCCAGCAGGGCTCTGTATCGGATTCATGGCAGTGGTTTAATGAGATTTCTGATGCAATTTCCGAGCAAAGACAGATGAAAATCAAATATCATTCAATCAACACAGATAAACAGACAAATAGAACAATAGACCCCTATGGTTTGGTCTTCTATGATGGTATCTGGTTCATTTATGCATACTGTAACTTGAGAAAAGACTTCAGGTGGTTTGCCATTGACAGAATAAAGAAAGTTACTAATTTGCAGCAGACATTCACCAAACCTGATAACTTCAACATGGAAGAGAGGTTTAAAAAAAGCTGGGGTATATGGGAAGGGAAGGCAACAGAGATAACCGTTAGATTTTCAAAAGATGTTGCAGAGCTTATCAAGAGAAAGAAATTCTGGCACCCGTCTGAAAAGAGAGTAGTTCTGCCATCGGGTGAAGTAGAGCTGACCTTTAATGTTTCGGGGCATGAAGAGATAAAGTGGTGGCTCTACTCGTGGATACCGCATATTCAGGTCATCAAGCCAAATACCCTGATTAACGAAATGATAAAAGACCTCACCAAAGCGCTCTCCATCTCTCGTTAAAATTTCAAATTGAGAGTCCTAAAAAAGTCCTTTTTTGTTGTCATTGCGAGGACTCTGAGCGAAGCGAAGAGAACGAAGCAATCTATAACCTATTGACTTATATAGAAACGAGATTGCTCCACTCACCATTCTTATCATTTCCCCCAAAAATAAACAAAATAATCACTTTTAAACTGACATCACGCTGGCAGTAGGTATATGTAAAGATGATTATTATTATGGTGTCATTCCCGCAGCCCCCGCTTACTGTCTGCAGGGGCAAGCTTTAAGCGGGAATCCAGAGATTTTAGATGCCAGACAAATGCATTCTGGCATGACAATCTGAATGTAAATAGAAATAAGGAGGTGATGGAATATTTTATTAGGGTATATGGATTTTAGATAAGTGTATAAAATTTCATCACAAAGGAGGAAATAAAATGAAGAATAGTCGGATAAAAATGATTTGGAAAGTGCTGTGCATCACGGTCATCTTAGTTTCAATGACGCGTATGAGTAGTGGGGAAACATATGACTTTATTTTGAAAGATCCAGATTTAAAACAACAACAAGATTTATACAACAACAAAATTAAAAAAAATAGGGTCATAATGAACTACCTGAATCTCTTTGTGGACAGCCCACAGAGTCTTATCAGGATTCTTGAACGTGATGGATGCGAGAAGGACATCCTTGTTTTTGCACGTAAAAATCCTGAACTGGTGTATACAATATTTCATACAAGTCTTGTGATTTTGTTGGGTCAAATGGGTCAATATAATAGCGACCAAGAGCTTATGCAAGAGCTTATGTATGTTACGGGGGTAATAGAGGATCCGAAGGCACAAGCAGCAAGAAATGGAGTGGAGTATCAGATAGAAAAGGAGGTTATGCGAGCGCAATTTAAAGCATATTCCCTATACGAATTTTTTGCCGAGAGTGGGAGGATTAAAAAAACAATGGAAGAAGTGTTTCATACTGTAAGGGATAAGCAAAACAAAAAAAACAAGTAAATTAGGCTGCCTTCGGCAGCAACACTTTATCAATTGTATGGTTTTGGTAGCCGCAACCTTTATGGTTGCGATATTTGACGCAGGCATAAAGCCTGCGACTACCAAAAAAATGGACACATTGAAATTCCTGTACATGAACTCAACCACTGAAACACTGATGACACAATTAAAGGAGGTGAAAATATGGTAGATGAAATACTTGAGAATTTAAAAGGAAAAGTGCCATATATTATTGCAGGTATAGCAGCAGGATATTTTCTGAAGAATCTTATTGATGATTTAGAAAGGGCAAACCTCTTGTGGGATATTGAGCAAGATTACGGTATTGCAGACGATGAAATCATTGAAGCAAAATCTGAATAATTTGTATTATGCAAACTAAGACTGAATCAATACTTGAAGCTTTCCTGAATACAGTATCGGGGTTTGCCGTTTCCTGGCTTGCAACGATTTACATATTTCCATTATGGGGGTATCAGACTACTACGAGGACTGCATTTGAAATCACATGCTTTTATACCGCTATC
>JACRGN010000249.1 GCA_016234205.1 Nitrospinota bacterium
ATAACCCCTCTTCTTCAAAAGGTTATTCCAGAACTTTCTGGCTTTAATTCTCTTTCATCGGGTATTGTTATGGGAGTTATGATAATACCGATTGTTTCATCTTTGAGTGAGGATGCCTTGCATTCTGTGCCTTTAAGCTTGAGGGAGGGTGCAATGGCACTCGGGGCAACAAAGTTTCAAACCTCAATAAATGTGATTCTGCCGGCAGCCTTTTCAGGTGTTGCCGCCTCATTTATACTCGGTATATCAAGGGCAATCGGGGAGACAATGGTTGTGGCGATTGCGGCAGGACAACAGCCGAGGCTTACTTTAAATCCCCTTGTCCCTGTAGAGACAGTAACTGCTTATATAGTTCAGGTCAGCCTTGGAGATACTCCGACCGGAACACTTGAATACAGGACTATATTTGCAGCAGGGATGAGTCTGTTTATACTTACATTTATTTTAAATATAGTCAGTTATTTTCTGAAGAAGAGGTTTAGAGAGGTATATGAATAAAAAAATCAGAAATAGACTATATGACAAGTCGTTTTATGTGGTTGGGCTTCTTGCGACACTAATAGGTCTTGTAGTCCTTCTGACTCTTTTGATTAATGTCGCAATTGACGGTTTCTCGCGGCTTGGGTGGCAATTTATTACAAACTACCCGTCCCGAAAACCGGCAGAGGCAGGGGTGCTTTCTGCATGGGTTGGTACTGTATGGGTTGCAGTCCTGACACTTTTAGCTGCTTTTCCTATTGGTGTTGCAGCGGCAACATATCTTGAGGAATATAGCAAAAGAAACTGGTTAAGGGAGCTTATAGAGATAAATATAACTAATCTTTCCGCAGTCCCTTCTATCATATACGGTCTTCTGGGGCTTGAGCTATTTGTAAGGGGAATGAATATGGACAGGAGTGTCATCTCAGGTGCATTGACACTTGCAATACTCATCCTTCCTCTTATAATTATTTCAACAAGGGAGGCTATCAGGGCAATCCAGCCGACAATAAGGGAGGCATCATTGGCACTCGGTGCAACTAAATGGCAGACAATCAGGAATCAGATATTACCTGCTGCAATGCCGTCAATACTTACAGGGACAATCCTTGCAATATCAAGGGCGATAGGTGAGGCATCCCCCCTTATAACAATAGGGGCTTTGACCTATGTTGCATTTCTCCCGGCAAGCCCTATATCATCAGAATTTCCTTATATAAGTGTTAAGGGGCTTTTTGACCCCTTTACTGTCCTGCCAATTCAGATATTCAACTGGGTGTCAAGGCCTCAAAAAGGCTTTTTAATAAATGCAGCAGCAGGTATAATGGTGCTTTTAATAATCGTATTTTTCATGAATGGCATTGCAACATATTTGAGATACAGATATGAAAAGAGGATAAAATGGTGACAATGGATACTGCCTTCAAGATTGAGAGATTAAATATATTTTATGGTGAGAAAAGGGCATTAAAGGAGGTGAACTTTAATATCCCTGCAAAAACTGTAACAGCAGTAATAGGACCTTCCGGTTGTGGAAAGAGTACATTTATAAGATGCCTGAACAGGATGAATGACCTGATACCTGTGTTCAGGCTTGAGGGGAAAATAGAATACGACGGGATGGATATATATTCAAAGGAGATTGATGTCATAGATATCAGGAGGCAGATAGGCATGGTCTTTCAGAAACCGAATCCATTTCCAAAGAGCATATATGAGAATGTAGCCTATGGGTTAAGAATTCAGGGTATAAGAGAAAAAAAGACTTTAGACAGTGTTGTTGAAGAGAGTTTGAAAAAAGCAGCATTATGGGATGAGGTGAAGGACAGACTCCATGATTCTGCTATCTCACTTTCGGGTGGGCAGCAGCAGAGACTCTGCATTGCAAGGGCACTTGCGGTAGAGCCTAAGGTAATCCTCTTTGATGAGCCATGCTCAGCCCTTGACCCGATTGCAACAGCAAAGATAGAGGATTTGATAACTGAACTAAAAAAGGATTATACAGTAGTCATAGTGACGCACAATATGCAGCAGGCAGCGAGGGTGTCAGAATATACAGGATTCTTTATGCTCGGAGAAATGGTTGAGTTTGATAATACGCAAAAGATATTTACAACCCCGTCGAACAAGATGACGGAAGATTATATAACAGGGAGATTTGGATAAAGATGCAGAGTCAAAGATTCAGAGTATCAGAGTGTCAGAGTAAAAACTTTGACTCTTTGACACTATGACTCTCTGACACTTTAAAAAGAGGAGGGAAGATGACCAGAGAGGCATATCACAAGGCTTTGAAAGAGCTTCAAAATGAATTATTGAAAATGGGTGAGATGGTTGCAAAGGCTATTAAGGATTCTGTTGATGCACTGAAGACGAGGGATATAGATGTATCCAGGGAGATTATCAAGAATGATCTTCTGATAAATAAAAAGAGGTTTGAGATAGAGGAGAAGTGCCTTCTTTTAATAGCCACACAACAGCCTATGGCTATTGACTTGAGGACTATCGCCGCCATATTGAGTATTATAACTGATTTGGAAAGGATGGCTGACCATGCCGAGGGTATTGCAAGGATAAATGTAATGATAGGTAAAGAGCCGCTGGTAAAGCCGTTGATAGATGTTCCCAGAATGGCAGACAAAGGATTGTCAATGCTGAGCCGATGCCTCAAGGCATTTATTGACCGTGATGCGGATAGTGCCAGAACTATCTGTAATGAAGATGATGAAGTGGATAAACTCTATGAACAGACATACGGGGAGCTGGTGCATCTGATGATAGATAATCCCAAGGTTATTGAAGGGGCAACCTATTTAATATGGGTATCGCATAATCTTGAAAGAATTGCAGACAGGGTTACAAATATAGCAGA
>JACRGN010000250.1 GCA_016234205.1 Nitrospinota bacterium
AATCAATATAATCATTCCATCTACTGTTTCTGTCTGCGCAATAAAGTGTCCATTCTCCAGTTTCATTGTCATATCTTATCTGTGCAATTGGCATAGATGTCCATTCCTTCATATCAGGAGACCATGGCGCCCTGTTTTCAAAGATAGTAATACTGTTCCCGCGTATTTTATAGGAAAGATTTACTTTATCTAATACATGAGCCGGAACCTTTCTTTTGCAGTATTCACCAATTTTCTTTTCAATAAGTGCTTTTACTAAAACCGGTAATGGCATGTTTAAATCCTCCTTTCTTTGTCAATGAAATCATGGCTGTGATGAATACTTTCCTTTGTATTTGTCGTAGTAAAATGTCACAGCATGTCACAGTAGTTTGTCACAGCAAGACATAGTGCCTTGTCGGATCTGTTTTGCTCTTAGCTACTGCTTTAATGATACCCTTTTTCATCATATCTTCTAAATCTCTTTGAGTTGTGCGGCGTATACAGGAAGCCACAGCCTGATATTTACCCACAGAGATTACGCCCGTTCTTAATATATATTTAATCGCCTTTTCCTGACGGGCATTCACGCCCAGTCTCTTAATCTTTTGCAGCACATTATCTTGTTTTACTACTTGCTCTCCCTTCTCCCTGATTTCCTTCATCTGCAGCCGCAAACCGGTTACGAAATACTCAAGCCAAGCGGTCATGTCCATAGTATTGTTTCTGACTGATTGAATGGCTTTATAGTAACCCGGACTGTCTTTGTCGTAATATTCGGAGATGGTGAACAATCTTTTGAAGTCGTACCCTGTCTTGTAAAAAATCAGCATGGACAAAAGCCGTGCTGTTCTCCCATTACCGTCTATAAACGGATGAATATGAACGAACTGAAATTGTGCAATTCCTGCAATAAGAACAGGAGACAGGTCTCCTGTCTTATTGATCCAATCCACAAACTCCCGCATGAGATGAGGCACTTCAAGCGGTGCCGGCGGAATATAAATGACCTCGCGGGTCAGGGAATTGACCACATAATTTTGAATCTTCCGATAATTGCCGGGGTCTGCTTTATCCCCGCGCACACCTTTAACAGTAACCTTGTGAAGCTCCCTAATAATACCCTCAGTTATCGGATCGTCCTTGCCGAGATATTTCGAGATAAAATCCATTACTTTCTTGTAGTTTAACAGCTCTTTTTCATCGTCCCGATTAATGCCCTTGAGCTTTTTGCCTTCAATAATGTTTTGTGCCTGTTCAAGGCTCAAGGCTGTGCCTTCAATATGGGTTGAATGGTGGGATTCAAGGATGAGAGCCTTTTTCTGCATATCGGCGAACCAGTCGTCCTTGAGCTTGACCGCATCAAGGAAACCGCGAACCCGCTCTATTTCAACAAGAGACTTGTTGATTTTCGGTGTTATCGTAAATTTTGGTTTAAATGGCATTTCTGGTCTCTCTACTATTCCCTTCCCGCAGCACGGTAATTATATTTTCAATCTGCATATCCGCCGCTTGCCGAAAGAGCAGAATGGTTTTTAAATGGGGGCTGACCCCAAATTTTTTCTGGCTTGCAAATGTGTGTGCTTTTGTGTGTTGGCTTTTAGATTTCATCTCCTGGTTTCAAATAATATCCAACAACATTTAAACTCTCATCCTTACGGTAATATTCGGGGTATTGCAGTTTTACCTGATTTAGTTTTTGTGGTGGAATCGGTTGTGGTCTGTAATTAACAAAATGGTCAAGCAGTTTGTAACGCAAATCACTTATGTTACCTAAATCTTCAAGTTGCACTGAATGGAAAAGCCAAACTTGCTCTTTTGCTCTGCTGACTGCAACATTAAATCTTCTTTCATCTTCAGGTTTAGTCAATGCTGCTCTGTTATGATTATGTGCCGTAATCAAACTCAAAAACATTATATCTCTTTCATCACCCTGAAAACTTGCTGATGTTCCGCAAACTATATTTCGTCTTTTATATTCAACCTTTATAAAAGAAATAATAGTTTGTATTATTTTATTAGCCCTATTTATCCACTTTTTACCCGCTTCTACCCCATCGTAAATAAGAGCAAAAACTGTCATTAAGAAAAAATATATAAAACAAGTAATCCTCCAGTAATTATGAATATTATTCCTGCACTCACATTTATCGTTTCAAAAATATCTTAAGAACTAAGATTAACACCGATAAGATTAAACCAATGTTCATTTAAAATATAAATGAATATTTGCAAAATTCCTGCAAGAAGAGCAGTCGTAGGTAATCCAATTAAAGATAATTTTTTAAAAAAGTCTAATATTTTTTCCTGTGAAAATAGCATATTATTTTTTAATCATAAATTATTAAGCCGCATCAAATCCTCTCCATAATCAATCGGTAAATCAGTGGGAGCATAATCTCATGATGTCCTGTCAATGTATAGCCTTTACCCTCCCCCTGAATAGGCCTGCTGACAACATTGACATGAGGGCGGTAGTGCTGAACCATGTCCATGTTCACTGTAATAAAATCATGAGCCTTATATCCCATATTTCTCACAATTGAGAGTGCCTTTATAAAAACTTCAGGAAGAATAACAGCAGAACCAATATTAAAAAAACATCCGCCTTTCCCTATATCTGATAAAACTGAAGTGAAAAGTTTAAAATCATTAAAACTCCCCTTGCCCGTTACTGCACCATCTGCAGAGGGATGCATATGGATTATCTCTGTCCCTATGGCTGAATGTATCGTTACAGGAATCTTCAATTTATATCCATGATAGAGGATGCTGTATTCTCTATATTTAAGTTTCTTTTCAGAAATATCCTTTCCAAGTGCCTCCCCCATGCCAACCTTGTCATTTACCATTCTATTCATTGCAGAGTTCATCATGGCGCCTGTTTCTTCAACCATTCCAAAACGACCCTTTTTAATTTCTACTGCAACATCCTCAGAAGTCTCTCCAATCATTGCAATCTCATAATCATGAATCGCACCTGCACCATTCATTGCAATCGCGGTAACTATCCCCTTTTTCATCAAATCAATAATTATAGGAGAAAGACCGCACTTTATTACATGGGCGCCAATTGCAAAAACAACAGGCTTTTTCTTTCTATTGGCATTTACAATTGCACTTACAACCTCCCTTATCTCACTCCCTTTCAATATTTTCGGAAATAGATTCTCAAATCCCCTTACTCCCCCTTTGAAAAAGGGAGGATGGGGGGATTTTACAAAATCAGTTATCTTAACCTTATTCCTTCGCTCTTTTATAGGATAAGTCTTTATATTTTTAAAATCCAAAACTTCAATATTGTATCTATTTTTCATCTTTTAGATTTCTCGAATTTAAGCATCTCCTTAAGATGAATTTTGTAAAGCTCCAAAAATTTTCGGTCCTTTTCTCTATTTGAGTGTTCCTTTGCACGAATCAGGCGAGACAAATTTCCAACTGGCACTTTTACCCCTTCAACCGAAAAAATTCGTTTGTCTTTATCCCACTCTTTAAATAAAAACCTGCCGCCGCTCAATACAATATCTATAGGCATCTCATTCAGTTTTCGTGCTGTAACTACAGCACGATGCTCAATGATTTTATTTACAAGCCATGAGTCAATTCCTATCAGTGGTTCCTTATTTGCCTCAAGCTCATAGCCCATCTTTTCTAAAGTTTGAAATACCTTTAAGAGATTCTCTGGGGTCGGTTCCACTACAATATCACAATCCATTGTGTGAAATCCTTGAGCAGGGTTTCTTACATAATAGTCAATTGCATAAACACCAATCAGAATATATTTAATCATCTTCTGATTAAAGAGCTTAAAAATTTTAAGGTTTGAGTCTTGATACATTGTCATTTCGCCAGACAATTGAAAAGTGTCGCCAATTCTGGAACAGAACTTTATACACCCATGTCTTATCTGTGCCGTTTTTATTAAAAGGTAATTTCATTACCTCCTTAGCCATCCTTTCAAGCTCTTTATCATGTTTGAGTTTTCTCATAGGAAAATCTCCACTCACCGCAATCCTCTCCCCTTAGGGGAGAGGGGAGGGTGAGGAATATACTTCTCCATTATCTTCTTGACTATATTCGATGTTGACATCCCTTCAACTACAGGAACTATCTCCACCCTTCCACCGTAACTCTCTACAACATCTCTACCGACCACCTGTGCTTTTGTGTAATCCCCGCCCTTAACAAGAACATCCGGCTTTATCCCTTTTATCAGCTTATCGGGTGTAAGCTCGGAAAAAAGCACTACATAATCTACACAATCAAGTGCAGCAAGCAGGTGAGCCCTTTCATCCTGTCCAATCAATGGCCTCTTCGCACCTTTTAATTTTCTGACGGAATTATCGTCATTTAATCCGATTATTAAAATATCACCGTAGCTCTTTGCCTGCTGAAGATATTTTATATGCCCGATATGGAGGAGGTCAAAACATCCGTTTGTGAAGACAATCTTTTTCTTTTTATTTTTCGCAAGGCTTACAATCTGCTTCAATTCAGGATAGCTCAATATCTTCCCCTTAGCCCTCAATTCTCCTTCGTCAAGATAATGTATTATCTCCTCCCTTGTAACCACTGATGTCCCAACCTTGCCAACCTCAATCCCTGCAGCAATATTTGCAAGCCTCGCTGCATCTCCCAAATCGTATCCGGCAAAGACAGCCATCCCGAATACACTGATAACTGTATCCCCTGCACCTGATACATCATATACCTCCTTAGCCTCCGTTGGTATATGCGTAACCTTTCCATTCCCTTGAAACAGAGACATCCCCTCTGCACCCCTTGTAACTAATACTGCATTTCCATTAAATACATCAAACAATTTTTTAGCCGCATCTTTTATATTCTCCTCGCTGTTTATCACTATCCCGGATGCCTCTGATGCCTCTTTTTTATTAGGTGTAATTATATTCACTCCCTTATATTTTGAATAATCGCTCCCCTTTGGGTCTGCTATAATCAGCTTCCTGTGTTTCCTTGCAGTCTTAGAAATAAAAGAGATAACATCCCTGCTTAAAATCCCTTTACCATAATCTGAACAGATTACACCATCAATATCTGGTATTACCTTTTCTATGTAGTGAATCAATTTACCCTTTATGTGGTCATTTGCAGCCCTTCTATCCTCTTTATCAATCCTCAATATCTGCTGACTATGGGCTATTACCCGTATCTTATTTGTAGTAGGCCTGTCAGGGTCTTCCAGCACGCCTTCGCCATTAATCCCTCTCTTTTTAAGAAGCCTCTTTAACCTCTTCCCCTTTTCATCCCTCCCCACTGCACCGACCAGATAAACCTTACACCCAAGACTGCTTAAATTATTTGCCACATTTGCCGCACCGCCGAGTGCACTATTCTCAGACCTGCACTCC
>JACRGN010000252.1 GCA_016234205.1 Nitrospinota bacterium
ACCTTGACGAGAAAAGACATATTGTCGGCATAGAAGTCCTTGATGCAAGCAAAAAGCTATCTGTTAAAGATATGTCAAACATAACTATAGAAAGTCTCCCTCTTGAGAAGCTTGAGACTGTAGCTGCCTGATTTTATGCCCCCCTCTTTCCTAATTTCTCACCTCAAACTTTCTTTACCTTCCCTCCATCTCCTTCACCCTCTCCTGAAGCTCCCTGATTCTAAACTCCCTCTTGACAGCAACCTTCTGAAATCTCTCAAGCTCGTCAAGACGCTGGTTCAGCAATTCCTCCGCCTTCTTGCGTTCTGTGATGTCCTGATGCATCGATAGCCAGACCCGGCCATATCGGGGATGCTCAAAAGTAAGAACATTGGCATGGCACCAGAAAGTGGTCCCGTCCTTCCTGATATTGCGAATTTCACCATTCCACACTCCGGTTCGCATGAGGGTGCTGATAATCTCGTTTGCTACGGCTTCGGAGCTCTTGTCGCCAGGGGCATTGACAATGCTCACATGCTTGCCGACAAGTTCCCCCGGCTCGTAACCAAACAATCTCTCAAAGAACGGGTTGGTATAGACAATCACCCCGTCGCTGACACGAATCAGGTAGACTGCTTCTGCCATGTTCCTTTCAATCTCGCCGTGAAGCCGAAGCTCCTCCTCATTTCTGGAAGCAATTTTAGAATAGATAAGGATATAAATTGTGCAGATAGTGAGAAATATGATAATCCCTGCAGTCATAGTAATCCATAACTGCTTCCATGCCTTGTGATGTTTTTCTAAAACATCTTTATATTCCTGAAGGTCAATCTCCATCCATCTCTTGATCCTCTCTATGGCAGGATAACCCCACTTATAATCCATCTCCTCCATAAGTATTCCCGCATCTTTATTACCAGCAGGTTCAGGTATTGAAAATATCTTTAAAGATATTTCCTTTATATTCTGCCATGAATTCTTTACATTCTTTAAAAGCTCCTTCGTCTCAGATGTCCTTGCTATATCCTCAACTGCCTTAAATCTTTCTTCAATCTCTTTTGAAATACCCTTGAAATCATCGGCATATTTTTTATTACCTGTTATGATATAGTCATTACCTGGCATCAATCCCTCATTTAAGGAAAACCTTAAATCTGTAACCTTAATCCTCTGCTTTGATATGTCATCAAGCCTTTGTGCCTCATTGTAGAGATTGTTTAAGATATAGCCTGATACGATAACCATAATACTCGTAAGAGGAATGATTGGGGCAAAAAATGATAGGATTATCTTTGTGCGGATTTTAAGACGCATAACATTTTGTTAGAAATGATTAATATGGAAATGCTACTTTATCTTATCAATAAATACCTTTGCTGCCTTGAGGACAGTCTTTACGGTATCCACATGCTGTAATGTTCCCCTGTAGTATCCTGATATGTGCAGTTCTTTGTAGAGTATTTCAAATTCTTTGGTCAGTTTGCCATTATGAATTGAAAGATATTTTTTGAGCATCTTTCTGTATTCCTCAACCGAATGAGGCAATTCTTTTTCAGTTACCCCTCGCTTTAGCAAATACTCATCTATAGCCTTAAGAACACCTAAGTATGCTACTCTAAAAGCTGACTTAACATACTTATCATCAAGATAGATATTATCTTCAATCTTAGATTTATTCAATATCTCCTTTGCATTTTCAAAATATCTTATTGCCTCTCTCATAGCTCACCCTCCTCTTATAGCATAGGTGCGTTTGGGAAACGCACCCTACAGACCTATATCACAGCAAAAGAATATGCTAAAATATTTGCAATGTCAATTATAGATTGATACTATTTAAGCATTCACCCATAAACCTGTAGGGCTCGTTTCCCAAACGAGCCTCAGATAAGGAAAATGTTTTATGGATACACCGAAGATTCTTGTTGTAGATGACGAAGAGAATGTAAGGATAATGCTTAAGACATTCTTTACCCGTAAAGGCTACAGGGTGGAGACAGCAGCAAGCGGAGATGAAGCCCTTAAGACAATTAAAGGTAATGCCTTTGATGTTGCATTAGTGGATATAATGATGCCCGGAATGGATGGAATTACACTAACCAAAAAAATAAAAGATCTGTCAGAGGATCTCCCTATAATTATTATGACAGCCCATCCTGATAGAGATTATGTATTATCAGCATTAAGAGAGGGGGTCTTTGATTTCAAGCAAAAACCCATTGCTCTGGAAGAGCTATATTACGCAGTGAGAGAGGCTATCCACAAAGTCAGGCTGATAAGGGAAAATAAAAGTCTGATTGAAGAGTTAAGGGATATGACTGCAAATCTTTACAAATTACTGGCTGAGAAGAGCGGTGATTTAATAAAAGAGAAAAACAGATTGGAAGCCATGATAGAAGGGATGAACGAGGCGGTTATATTCTGTGATGAGAATGACACTATTGTGGATATGAACAAATACGCCCTGAATCTATTCAAGGTTAAAAGGGAGGATAGAATTGGTAAAAATTTATATCTCCATCATAAAAAAGAAACTCATCCCAAGATAAAGCATGTGCTGGATACATTTAAAAACAATAAGGACAAGAATTATATGGAGTGGGATGCTCATATAGCCGATAGGTGGTTTAATTTAAGATTTTCTGCTGTGAGAGATGACAGCAACAAATATCAAGGCACAATCGCAAATTTTATTGATATTACTGAGAAGAAATTATTGCAGTCACAGATGGCAAAGGCAGAAAAACTTGCTTCCATAGGCGGACTTACCGCCGGTATAACTCACGAGATTTTAAACCCGCTTAATATTATATCTGGTAATGTCCAGATGAAATTAATGGAAAAGGATATTAGAGAGGATGATAGAAAGATATATGAGAATATCCAGAGACAGGTGGAGAGGATTGTAAATATTGTTGACGGGCTTTTGAGATTCTCAAAACAGAGAGAGCCAAAGATGGAAGAGGTGGATGTAAATGCACTTATAGAAAAGACACTTTCTTTATTAGATTATCAGCTTAAGCTCCAGAATATTATCATAGAAAAAGAGCTTGATAAAAGCATCCCTCTTATTATTGCAGATTCAGACCAATTGGAACAGGTCTTAATGATTATCCTTATCAATGCCCGTGATGCCTTAAATGAAAGGGAATTAAAAGGGGAATCAGATGGACACTGGATGAAAAAGATACTGATAACAACAAGGGGAAACATGCCAGCCTATGTTCAAATTTCTATTGCAGATACAGGCATAGGTATCCCTACGGATATAATCTCAAAAATATTTGACCCGTTTTTTACAACAAAACCAGAAAAAGAAGGGACAGGGCTTGGGCTGTCTATTGCCCACGGAATAATAGAGGGGCATGGAGGTAAAATAGATGTCAGGAGTGAAGTGGAAAAGGGAACGAAGTTTACAATTTTATTACCATGCGTTTATGGAACAAAAAACTGAATAATCCGCAGATTACGCAGATTAAAACAAAACATTTTTTAAAAAAATCTGCGAAAATCTGCGTAATCTGCGGATATATGTTTTTATAATTTCCTTATATGGAGGATAATATGACAAGAATTCTTGTTGTAGATGATGAAGTTGAGACCTGTGACCTGTTAAAGAGATACTTAACTAAAAAAGGTTATCAGACATTTACTGCCTTAAGCGGTGAGGATGCAGTAAATATTGTAAAAGAGGAGAGGCCTCACATTGTGCTTCTTGATATCAGGATGCCGGGGATGGGCGGCATAGAGGCTCTAAAAAAGATAAAGGAGATTGACAGGGAGATTGGTGTAGTCATGATTACTGCGGTAAAAGAGGAAGAAACAGCAAAGGAGATTTTAAAGCTTGGTGCAGATGATTACATAACAAAGCCGATGGATTTAAAATATCTTGATAATGTCCTTATGGTGAAGATTGCCATGATGACAGGGTAAAAACTTATCTTTCTTAAAAAAAATGATAATACTCCGCAGAAGATGAAAGCTTGAGAGACCTTATCCTTGCTGAAACTGTCTCAATAAATTTATCCCTATGAGGATTTTTTCACTTTATGTGCAAATTATTTTCAATTTATGCGAAAAAATATTTACAACTGATTGAAATTACTAATGAAGGATTTCACTTTTTCTGAGAACCGACAGGCTTGTTTAAAACGACTTCTTTATTTATAAAACCTCTGATCTCTTTAATTTCTTCTTTTAGAATTTTAACTAATTTCCCATCTATATCTCCACTATCAACCATAACATTTAGTTCGGCAATAATTTCGTCATTGGGCAATGCCTTTCTGTAAGGTCTATCTTCACTTAAGGCTGAAAATTTATCACTCACTGCCATTATCCTTGAGCCTATTGATAACTGACCCTCCTTCAGATGGAATGGGTAACCGCTCCCATTAAGCTTTTCCTGGTGAAAGGCAGCCCATTCACTTATTGTATCAAATTCATCAATACTGTTTAAAATATGGTATGTAAAATATGTATGCCCTTTCATTATGTTAAATTCTTCTGGTGAGAGTCTCCCTGGTTTTTCAAGAATATCATCAGGAACTGAGAGCTTTCCGATGTCATGGAGAAGACCGGCAATTTCTATCATTTTAACCTCTTTTTCTGAAAAGCCTATTCTTTTTGCAAGGCATACAGAGATATTCGCTACATTCAGTGAATGTCTCATTGTATATGTGCTCTTATTATCAATAACATGGGCAAAGATACTGGCAATACTCATAAGACCGTCTAAATCAACTTCACGAATAATAGAAGGCGCATAATTATTTATAAGGCTTGGTAAAAAATCTGATGTTATGTCTAACAGGAAACTTTCTTCCATAATTAGCTCTTTGAGGCATTTTACAAGCAGGGGTTGAAAGAATTTACCGGATAGCCGTTCAATTTGCTTAATTATCTTTGTTTCCTGCCCTATGACAGGTTTATCATTTTTTATAATGCAAGTCATGCGGTCTGCCAAATGGATAATACGGCTATTTAAAGGTATCTCCTCACCCTTTAATCCTCCTGCGGTTGAGCCATTCCAATGGTCATGGTGATGCTTTACTGTTTCGGCATATGGAAAGAGAATGGGTGATTCTTTAAGTCTTGTCCAACCGACTATGGCATGGTTAACAGCATCATAGTCAATATCCATTATCCTTACCTTTTCTACAGATTTTGACACACCGATATCATGTATTATAGCAGAACAAAAAAGGTCTTCTTTTTCTTTATAACAAGATTTGAGACAAGGAGGATAACAAAAGTTATGATAAGGAAGTTGCGGGTTGTATTAACAAATCCTGCAAGATTTGTAACCTTATCATTACCTTCTTTAGACTCTTTTTTAATAAATTCATTGGCGAGAGATATAAAGGTTTTATATCTCTCCGCCTGAATACCGAGGGCAAGAGATCTCGCCTTTTCTATATCCCCTTCATATATTGCAGGTATAAGCTCATTATCTCTCGTATCTCTGAAAGCTGCCCATGGCTCGTTTATTTTTTTTAGAGCATCAATCATGTCATCTGAAAACGCCCTATTATTGAGAAGGTCGTTGAATCTGTCGTCAATTACCTTTGTAAGCTCTTTTATCTTGCTATTGATGGAGTCAAATTTTGTTTTGTCTTTTTCAGCCAATAATGTAACAAGCAGCGCCCTGACACCGTTTAAATCCGCCTTTAACTCAGCTATCCCCTGTGCTGCGGTAAAGTTTTCATTGTAAATAGAGAGTATCTGCCCTCCCATACCTGCAGTCATACTATACGCCCCAAAAAAAATAGCCGCTAAAATGGTAAGCCAGATTACCGACCTCAGGTATAGCTTGTTCTTTGTCTTCATATTAATAATAAATCCTGTCATAAAATAACCTCCTGTTTCAGGAACAAAAAACTTAATGAAACCACAGATGGACACGGATTAACATAGATAAAAACTTTTTCCCTTTATTCTATCAGTGTTCATCTGTGTTTACCTGTGGTTAATTTTATAATTTCCAGAATTTTATAATTTCCCATGTCTATGGCAAGGTTTGAATGTTCAGAGTTGTCTACAGGAATTAATATGGTTTTGAACTGCGTAGATGTTATCATACTTCTACTATCAGGGGGGGTTAATCTTCTGTAGTAACATTTAAGTCCTTTGTATAGTCGTGATAAATTTTTGTCTTCAAAAATTGTCCGAGGGCTTTATCCACTACCATTATATGATTTATCAGCCAGTCACCGACCCTGTGTTTGAGAGACTCTATAAAATCGGAGGTGATACCCTCTCTTGTAAATTGACCTCTTAACTTAACAAAATCCTGCTGGAACTTGGCATGCTGAGATTTATGAGAGGAGTATTCAGGATAGGAGTAAGTGGTCATATACCTCTCTTCTATTAAAAAATGTTTCACCACATAATCCGCTAAAAAATCAAGTATAGATTTAACTGCCTCTTTACCTTTACCCTTTGAACAATCCTCTATAAAATTATTTAATGCTACAAATATCATCTGATGCTGAACATCAATATCTCCTATACCGGTTGCCAGAGTTTCATCCCATTTATAAAATGGCATATATATTCCCTTTAAGGAGAATGGAGAAAAGGGAGAAAAGGAGAAAAAAGAAAATATTGTTTTTTATCCCCATTTCTCCATCTTCTTCTCCCTTTCTCCTTATATGTTTTTTATAACGCCCTTAAATCGTAATGCCTGCCTTTCGGATAATCTGTTTGGCATTAATCTTTAAGACCGCCATCTCTGTTAAATTATCCATTAGCTTTTTTAATACACTGATAGCATCTCCATCAACCCCTTCAACCTTCATATCACCTGTTACCTTTACCCCTGATTTAACAAAGATATTTTTGATTCTGTCTTTCTCTGTGGATAGTTTCAAGCCTGTATCAAGTATCTCCCCTACAACTAATTTTGCATCCATTTTACCCCTCCTTAATCAAGTGTTATGCCATGTTTAGCAGCCAGAGCCTCTACCTCGCCGCCTACTGTAAGGGCGTGGGCTGCTTCAATATATACAGGTATCTGCTCTTTTTTAATAACACATCCATGTTGAGGACAAATCAAATCAATGCCATGGGTCTTATTTAATTTTTCAAGCCTCTTCAGGGCATATTCCAGCGCCCTTTTAGAGCCGAGATATTGTCCAAGAAATGCAGTTAATTGAACGGGGTAGTCCTTATCTGCATAGAGATTATTGGCACCTGTAAAGCCGCCAAAGGCATCCGATGAAAAGACTGTCTTCGTTTTCACATCGTAGGTAACCATATTGCCAATAAAGTGGCAGTACGGAATCATTGCAAAAACAAAGGTTCTTCCGTTTCCAAAGGTAATTGTATCGCCGTCATCCAGAGGGGTAACAGGGGTAACAGTCCCGTAGTGCTGCATCAGAACCTTTGCCTCAAGGGGACAGGAGATCTGAACATCGGCACTAACTATCTTTTCATAGAACGGCAGGGCGGCACATAAATCCGGGTCCTGGTGCTGAACAATCAGATGTTTTATTTTCCTTGGATTAATAACAGCATGCACCTTTCTCAAAACTGTTGCAAAGAATTCGGGCCTCATAGAACCCGGGTCTATAAAAGCCGCTTCATTTCCATCCACAATCAGATAGGGTATATTTGAAAAGCTGTTGCTCTTATCCTGCACCCCCATGTGAAAAACACCTTTAGCAACCTCAATCGGTTTATCTGCATCATACATTTCATTTGCCATAAATCCTCCATTTAAAATGAATTTGAAATTAGAAATTAGAAATTTTAATGTATCACCCCCCGCCATTTAAAACATATCGGCCAACCTTTTCTAAAATCTGGGTTGCCTGTTTCTTAAACTCCTGCATGCCCGCTGAAGTTAATTCGGCACTCTCACTGCTTTCAGCAGCAATTTTCATTATATTTTCCAATCTCTGTGCAATCTCGTTTGCGGTTCTGGACTGCTCCTCAGAGGCTGTTGCAATCTGAGAAATAAGGGTGGTTGCTGTAGCAATCTGTCTGATAATCTCATTGACAGACTGTCCGGATTTTTCCGAGAGGCTTAAACCTGATTTCACAAGGTCACTCCCCTTTACCATAAGCCCGATAGAGCTTGTTGTATCAGATTGAATATTTTTGATGGTATCGGCAATCTCCTTTGTAGCCTTTGTAGTGCGTTCAGCCAGCTTTCTGACCTCATCTGCTACAACTGCAAATCCCCTCCCCTGTTCCCCTGCCCTTGCCGCTTCAATGGCAGCATTCAGAGCAAGAAGATTTGTCTGGTCTGCAATATCATCTATCATTGAGATAATCTCGCCTATCTGTTTTGAACGATCCCCGAGGGTATTAATTGTTTTTGTAGCGGTCTGAAAAAAATCGGCAATGAGATGCATCATCTTCACAGTCTCCTGAACATTTTTTTCACCTTCATGAGCCGCCTCAGAAACCACATGCGAGGCATCATTTGCCTGTTGTGTATTGTGTGCTACCTCCTCAACTGAGGCGGCCATCTCTTTCATTGCTGTTGCAACCGATTCTGTATCCTCCATCTGATGGCCAACATTTGCTGCAAGGTCATGAGAAAAACCCCCAACAGAATCTGCAGAGGCTCCGATTACATCCGCATGGCTTTTTATATCCAGGGCATAATCATGAAGCATAGATACTATACGATTAAAATCATCCGATAGTATCTCAAGCTCATCTTTAGATTTAATATCAATTCTCTTTGTTAAATCACCATTGGCAGTATCTTTCATTACCTTTTCTATCTTTTTTAAAGGGGTAACAACCAATTTTTGAATAGATATATATAGAGGTAATAAAATAAAAAGAAATGTCGCAGTAAAGATTAAAATTAACTCGCTGCTGTTTATTAAAAGGGATAGCACCCCAAGCCATATTAAAAGGGCTATTCCACTTATAGATGATAGTTTAAAAATGAGAGATTTTGATTTCATAAATGCCATATTTCCCTTTCAATGTTCTTTACGATATTTAAAGGGAGGTAGGGATTGTATAAAAAGGTAACTGCTTATTTACTACTTTATATCAAGGGACTTACAGATACGCGTCCTCCCCTGATATTTCTCCACATACTCAATACCAGCTTTGTCGCCTACCTTAACATCTGAGAGGGCTTTTGAAACCCCACCTGAGGTTATCTTTGTGCTGCTTGTTACCTTATAGGTTGTCTCACCGGGTTCACTTTGAGATCTTATGCTAAACTTGGTGAGATTAACATAAACAGCGCTTATATCCCCTGAGATCTGTACAACCTTCTCTTCCGCAGCAAAGACTACACCTCCGAAGGCAAAAACTGTTATAAATGCTGCCATTAAAAAAGTAAGCACCTTCTTCATCTGTCTTCACCTCCTTGACTGCCTCATGGCAGG
>JACRGN010000027.1 GCA_016234205.1 Nitrospinota bacterium
CCGATTGACCTCATCAGATATGATTGTCCATATCGTGCCAGCCCTTTAATTGTATAAATAAGAATAAATCCTATAGGCAGTATTTTAAGAAGTGTTGTATCCTTGCTTAAGAAGATATCATCCATGACAGGCTTTACAATCCATGCAGCAGCACCTGTAGCAGCGGAGACAACGATAGCGAGGAGTATGCCCGCCATAAGCCTTCCCCAGTAAGGTCGGGTATAGGATAAGAGCCTCTTTTTTAGTGTCATAGAGTCAGAGTGTCATAGAGTCAGAGAGCAAAGTATCAGAGAGCTTTGACTCTTTGACACTTTGAATCTTTGATACTAATTTAATTGCCTCCTTTACAACCTCATCTACCTGAATTTCCTTCATACAGATATTATTACGGCAATTATCCTTTCTTGGTGTCTCATAACATGGACTGCAGGGAAGATTTTTATTAATTGTTACAACAGGTGAATTTAAACTTACAGGTCTCATCTTTATCTCAATAGCTGGACCCCATAACACAATTAAAGGTGTTCCAACAGCGGCGGCTATATGGGCAGGGGAGGAGTCTATTGATATTAACATATCCATTTCTTTTAATAAGGCACCAAGCTCAGGGATTGTTGTATGTCCTGCTAAATTCAATATGGGAAATTTCAATCCTTTTGTTATGGATTCATTTGTAATAAATTCTTCTGCTGTCCCTGTAAGGACAAAGGACGCACCTGTTTCTTTATTCAGCCTTACAATAGTCTCTCTGAACCTGTCAACGGGCCAGCTTTTTACACCTATCGCTTTTCTGCCCCTTTTTCCAGAGGGACCAAAGCCTGCGTGAATTGCAATCTTTGGATAATTAGCTGGAAGATTATTGAGTATGGTTTTTACCCTGTCTGTAGCAGCATCATTCCAGTACAGCTTCATTGGAAATTCATTAAAGCCATTTCCAAGTAATGAGCCGAGTTTTAAAAAATTGGATATGACATGGGAGTCGGGTGAAAATGGAATACTATCTGTAAGATAACCGTCTGTCTCCCCTTTGAAGCCATAAACAGCTTCTGCATTAAACTTTTTTATCAGAGAGGCAAAGATAGGATTACTCTCAAGTAAGAATATTACATCCCATTTTTTATTTTTCATTTCTCTTGTGAGTCTCTGCTTTTCTCTGCTTAACCAGAATGGCAATTTGCGGTGTTTTATAGAATAGAGTGCATTTATCTCCCGGTTATATTGAAGCAGGGGCATGGCATAATCGGATGTTAGGAAACCAATGTATGAATCAGGGAATGTCTTGCGAATGGCTGATACAAGCGGTGTTGCCATCAACACATCTCCTACTGCACCTATTCTGACAATTAATATATATTTTGAGTTTAGTTCGTTCATGTAAAGGAAATTATAAAAATTTGTCACAGAGGCACGGAGACACAGAGGAAAACAATAAGGAGAAATGGGGAAATTTGAGAAAGGGGGAGTAGAAAAAATATTTTATTTTCCCTTTTCTCCACCTCTCCATCTTCTCCCTTTCTCCTTAATCTTTTTTGTTTTTGTTTCTCTCTGTGCCTCAGTGTTTCAGTGGTTTAATCAGGTTTTTGTTCATCTCTATTTGGTTTAGGTTCATATTCTATCACAGATTTAAAAAACTAAATATTTTTGTTCTTGACAAGGTTATTAATTTTGATAATATTACACATTCCTCGGTTAAACCAAAAATTTATTTAGTAAATGTATACCCCTTTTACCTTATGAGGTAAAATCGTTTCAAATTTAGCACCAATGTCGGGCAGGGCATTTTTATGAAAGAGATTCATGGAGCAAAAGATAAAGAGGGGTGTAGCTGCACATTTGAAGATGTCCTCAAAAGCAAACTTCAGAAACATCTATCCAAAATGAAGCACCTGAATAACGGCAACCTGTATGATACAATAATTAATCTTGCTGAGGAGCCTCTAATAAGAATGGTTCTTGATGAGACTAAAGGGAATCAGGTAAAGGCATCGGAGATATTAGGCCTAAACCGAAACACACTCAGGAAAAAGATTAAAAACCTGAAAATCAAAGTGAAGTAATCCTTCCTTTAAAATCTAATTTTCCATTAATTGCTGACACCCATAGGAGGCTTGATTTATTATGAATATCTATGACATAATGAAATTTATTTTAAATAATACGATAGAGGTAAAAAGAGTGGTTGTAATCGAGAGGGCGATAGCCTGTTTTTTTCGGTCTTAAACTAAATTTTTTGTGGTCTCTGCAATCGGGATTTTTTTAATTAGAAAATACCCTCATCTCTTGTATCCCGGATTTAGATGAATCTTACAGAACAACTCAAAATTATAAAGAGAGGAACTGTAGAAATTATAACGGAGGATGAGCTTGTAAAAAAGCTCGAAAGGTCAATATCTACAGGTGTTCCCCTTAAGGTCAAGGCAGGATTCGATCCTACTGCACCGGACATCCATCTGGGACATACGGTTCTAATACAGAAGCTGAAGCAGTTTCAGGAGATTGGGCACGAGGTCATATTTTTGATTGGCGATTTTACGGGTATGATAGGCGACCCGACAGGGAGGTCTGAGACGAGAAAGCCCTTAACAAAGGAAGATGTCCTGAAAAATGCAGAGACATATAAGGAGCAGATATTTAAAATCCTTGATCCGGAGAAGACCCGGATAAAATTCAACAGTGAGTGGTTTGAGAAAATGACGGCGATGGAGGTTGTGTCGCTTGGTGCGATGAAGACGGTGGCGAGGATGCTTGAAAGGGATGATTTTAAAAAGAGATTTGCCAATCAACAGGAAATAACCATACTTGAATTCTACTATCCGTTGTTTCAGGCTTATGACTCGGTTTATTTAAAAGCAGATATAGAGTTGGGAGGGACTGACCAGCGGTTTAATCTCCTTATGGGAAGGTCAATGCAGAAGACAATGGGTATGGAAGAGCAGGTAGTTATTATGATGCCTCTGC
>JACRGN010000251.1 GCA_016234205.1 Nitrospinota bacterium
CATCCGTGTGAGAATAACTGCAGGAGGGAGAATGTAGAGAGGGCTATCTCTATCTGTAAGTTAAAGAGGTTTGCATGGGATTATGAAGATGTCCATTCTGTTTCAAAACCTGTAAATGAGAACAAACATATTAAGGAAGATAAAGTGGCAGTTTTTGGGGCGGGTCCGGCAGGACTTTCTGCCGCATACTATTTGGCACTCAGGGGATACAGGGTGACTGTATTTGAATCTCTACCGGTTCCCGGAGGCATGGTAGGTGTAGGTATCCCTCAATACAGGGTGCCTAAAGAGGTTCTTCAGAGGGAGACAGATTTTATCAGGGATATGGGTGTTGAGATAAAATATAACACCCCTATTGGAAAAGATATAACAATTCCAAAGCTGATGGGGCAGGGGTATAAGGCATTTTTCATATCCACAGGTGCCCATATCTCCAAAAAAATGGGGGCAGAGGGTGAGGATGCAGGTTATGACGGTTTTGTCAGGGGTATTGACTACTTAAGGGATTGTGTAATTACAAAATGCTATGTTGTCAGGGGCAAGAGAATAATTGTTGTCGGCGGCGGTAATGTTGCAATGGACTGCTGCAGGACACCTATAAGGGATGGGGCAAAGGAGGTTACAGTAGTTTACAGGAGGACAAAAAAAGAACTCCCAGCAGACCCGCATGAGGTGCATGAGTCAGAGGTTGAGGGTGTGAAATATATATTCCTATCAGCACCAAAGAGGATTGTGGCAAAGGATGGGAAGGTGACAGGTCTTGAGTGTCTAAAGATGGAATTGGGGGAGCCTGATGCCAGCGGGAGGAGAAAACCTGTTGAGGTAAAGGGGTCTGAGTTCATTGTCCCTGCAGATATAATAATTCAGGCAATCGGGCAGGACTGCGACCTCTCAATATTGAATGGTGTTGATGGTGTAAAACTTACAAAGTGGCAGACGATTGTTGCAGACCCTGATACTTTACAGACAGATGTCCCTTATATATTCACAGGCGGCGATGTATTTAATGGTCCACTTACAATAGTTGATGCTGCTGGAAATGCGAGAAGGGCGGCGGAGAGTATTGACCAGTACTTAAGCGGCAGTAAAGTTTCTCTTTCAATTGACCAGAAGCTTGACAAGGTTATAAAAAAGTTAGGTGCATATAATAAAGAAGAAGATGTTGGGAAAAAGGCAGGATGGGAGAGGGTCCCCATGCCTACAATTGAAATGGACAGGAGAGTGGGCAGTTTTGACGAGGTGGAGACAGGATATACTTTACAGCAGGCAATAGAGGAGGCATCAAGGTGCATGAGGTGCTATCAGATAGGAATGGTGGCGTTGGAAAAAGGAAATAGCAATGAGCAATGAGTGCTGAGCAATGAGTTTTTTACTCGTTGCTCATTGCTCGTTACTCATTGCTTTTAATAATACACTTACACTGGCACTAATATGGAAAAGGTAACATTAACAATTGACGGGAAGAAGATAGTGGCGGACAGTAAGAAGACTGTCCTTGAGGCTGCTACTGAGAATGGTATTTATATACCTACAATGTGCTATCTGAAGAAGCTTAATCCGATAGGCTCATGTAGGGTTTGTCTTGTGGATGTAGAAGGGGCTGATGACCCCATGACTTCCTGCCAGCTCCCTGTCATGGAAGGGATGGTTGTTTCAACAAAGTCTGACAGGGTGATAGAACTCCGCCAGTTGATGGTTAAGCTTATACTTGTAAACCACTCTGTTGACTGCACAGTCTGTGAGAGGAGTGGTGAGTGCAGGCTTCAGGATATAACCTATGAGTTTGGAATATCAAGGCAGGATTTAAAGGCTGAGCCTGTTGAGAGGCAGAAGAGATATGATTGGAAGCTCATAAGATATAATCCCTATCTCTGCATCCTCTGTGAGAGATGTATAAGGGTATGTCATGAGGTGCAGGGAGTTTCTGCATACAAGATTAAAAACAACGGTTTCAGATCTGTAATAGATACAGTTGATGAAAAACCTCTTGACTGCGATTTCTGCGGCCAGTGTATAGCGGTATGTCCTGTAGGTGCAATGAGTAGCGGCCTTGTGCTTCAGGCGAGGAGCTGGGAGTTGAGCAAGGTAATGACCGTATGCTCATACTGCAGTGTGGGCTGCTCAATAAATCTAAATGTAAAGCCTGTCCCTGAAAGTCTTTATCAGGGAAAGGGGAAAATTTACAGGGTAACATCTGATGACAATATAGGTATAAATAACGGTAATCTTTGTGCGATGGGGAGATTCGGTTATCAATTTATAGATACTGAGGAAAGGATTAAGACTCCGCTTATCAGAAAAGGTGATAAGCTTGTTCCTGCATCATGGGATGAGGCACTTAAATTAGTTAGTGATAAATTCAGGGAGATTAAAAATAGCCACGGCGGGGAGGCGATTGCAGGTATAGGCTCTGAAAGGGCTTCCAACGAAGATAATTACCTCTTCCAGAAATTCTTTAGAACTGTCCTCAGCTCTCATAGTATTGATAATCCCCTCAATATGGAAAACAGCTCTTTTGGTTCAGGATTATTTGAGAAATTTGATTTACCGCTTATAAACTCTACTGAATATATAAATAAAGCGGATGTCATATTCACTATAGGTGCTGATACCTGTGAGGAAAATCCTGTCCTCGGAAATATAATAAGAATGACAATGAGGGATAAAGAGGCAAAGCTTGTTGTTGCAGGCAGCAGGGATATCGGGTTCAGACCGCCGCCTGAATTCAGGATGGTTTATAAATACGGCTCAGAGATTCTTCTTATAAACGGAATTATAAAATCAATAGTCGGAAGTCGGGAGTCGGGGGTCGAGAGTCAAGGGATAGAAGGAAGTAAAGAGTTCTTTGATTACTTAAAAGGTATAAAGTTAGAGGATGTTTCATCAAAGACAGGTGTATCTTTAGATTTAATTAAGACTATTGCATCAAATTTAATTAAGGCAAAATCGTCTGTGATATTGTGCGGGAGAGAAATCTATACACATCCGAGGGGTGTGGAGATTGTCCATGCACTCCAGAATCTATCAAATATTATAAATGGGAATATTATGCTCTACAGGGAGCATTGCAATTCACAGGGGGTTAATGATATGGGTGTTGTCCCAGATATGTATCCCGGCTACAAAAAGACATCGGATACAGAGGCAAAGGGGAATTTTGAAAAAATGTGGGGGGGGACACTGCCTGTAAAGGGTAAGGTGACTACAACCAATATAATAGACGATGCAATTGACGGGAGGGTGAAGGCATTGTATGTGATGGGAGAAGATATTGTCCATCGTTCACACAATGGCGGTCATGTGAGAGAGGCTTTGGAGAAGATAGATTTTATTGTAGTCCAGGATATGTTCTTGAGCGAGACTGCCCTGTTTGCAGATGTAGTCCTTCCGGGTGCAAGTTTTTCAGAGAGGGAAGGGACATTTACAAATATGGAGGGGAGGGTTCAGAAGATAAACAAGGCAATTGAGCCGATAGGGGAGTCAAGGCCAGACTGGGAGATAATAAAAGAACTTGCCAATAGAATGGGCGGAAATTTCAAGTATTCATTTACCGAAGATATATTCAAAGAGATAACCACAGCAGTCCCGGCGTATGGAGGGATTACATATTCAAGCATAAAAAATAACGGTAAGGTAGTAAATTATCAGGCACAATTCAGGAAAAAATTTAGGGTTGTTCAGCAGAGGGATATTGAGAGTATAGGTGATAATGACATGCCGTTTATACTCTTGAGCGGGAATACATTTTTTCATCTCGGGGCATTATCAAGGAAGTCTGCCGCAATGAATATGCTTACACCTGAGTGTATGGTGGAGATAAACTGTAAGGATGCGGAGAATTTAAAAATAAAAGATAAAGATACTGTGACAGTGAAGTCAAAGAGCGGGAGTATTACTATTAAAACTAAGGTTACAAATAAATCACCTCATGGGGTTGTCTTTATCCCTGTGAATTTTGAAAATGCACCGGTGAATGTCCTTACAAATAAAAAAGATGCAGTGACGAGGGTAAAAATTATAAAGGAGTAAATTAGCCCCTCACTCTCTCCTCTCCCCTTGTGGGGGAGGGAGAGTTCAGGGGCAACACAACTTTTTGGAATTTTGCGAAAGAAGAAAAATCGTGGGAAAATATAATTTTGCAGCAATAAGAAAAAGGAGAAAGGAGTTGGGGATAATCCAGCTTGAATTAGCAAAAAAGACCGGCATCACGAGGGAGCATGTGGTTGTTCTTGAGAAGGGAAGGAAGCTTCCTCGTGCCGACCTGCTCGGCAGGATTGCCAAAGTTCTCGGCGTGAGAGAGGATTATTTTTTCTATAATGATTTATGACATTCAGGAGTTAAAACATAGGTGGGGGTGAGGGGACATAATTCCCCCTTAATTATGACAGCTTCGATAAAGGGAGGGGAGTAAATGGCTTTAGCAACACAAACCGATAAAAAATATACTTATCAGGACTACCTGACTTGGGATGATAATGAAAGGTGGGAATTGATAGAGGGTGTGGCTTATAATATGACTCCAGCCCCTACATTCAGACATCAAAGGGTTGCGGGTAATTTTTATCTTATACTTAGAAAGAAGCTCTCTGGAAAACCCTGTGTTGTTGGTATTGCCCCTACAGATATAGTTTTGTCAGAATATAATGTTGTCCAGCCGGATGTATTTGTTGTCTGTGATAAAAGTAAGATTACTGATACCATTATTAAGGGTGCGCCTGACCTCGTTATGGAGGTATTATCTCCTTCAACATCACTTAAAGATAAGAGGGAAAAGAAATTCCTTTATGAAAAATACGGTGTAAAGGAATATATAATCATAGATATTACAGAGCAATATGTGGAGAGATATATTCTGAAAGATGGACATTACGAAGGTTCAGAGGTATTCGGACCTCAAGAGGTATTACAATTGCGCAGTCTTGAAGAAATTGATATTCCATTATGGGAAGTATTTGAAATGGAGAAAGTGAAATGAGCGAATATATTCCAGTATTGATAATGCTTTTATTGGGGGCGGGGACAGCCATAGGGATACTTGTTGCAACTACACTTATTGGTCCAAAGAAGAGTTTTGCAGATAAGATGGAGCCATTTGAGTGCGGCGAGCATCCAATAGTTTCGCCAAAACTGAGGTTCTCAGTTAAATTCTATTTGGTTGCAATATTTTTTGTAATATTTGATATTGAGGCGGTATTTTTATATCCATGGGCAGTCCTTTTTAAACGTCTCGGTATTTTTGGTTTTATTGAGATGATGATATTTATAACGATATTGGCTGTTGGCTTGATATATGTATGGAAAAGGGGGGCATTGGAATGGGAATAACAGAAGACAGAGGACAGAGGACAGAAGAGGAAGGACTTGAGCAGGTTTTAGGCAATAGTGTGCTTCTTACTAAGCTGGATGAAATAATTGGCTGGGGAAGAAAATATTCCTTTTTTCTTTATCCTTTCATTACTGCATGCTGCGGGATGGAGTTTATGTCTTTGGCAGGACCACGTTATGACCTTGACAGATTTGGCTCAGCACTGCCGAGATTCTCTCCAAGACAGGCGGATTTATTAATGGTTGTAGGGACAATAAGCCATAAACAGGCTCCAATATTGGTGAAGGTTTATAATCAGATGACTGAGCCGAAGTGGGTGTTCTCTTTCGGTGTATGTGCAACTTCAGGCGGTTTCTATGACAATTATGCTACTGTTCAGGGTATTGATACCCTTATACCTGTAGATGTTTATGTCCCTGGTTGTCCACCGAGACCTGAAATGGTAATAGACGGATTATTGAGATTGCAGCAGAAGGTTGCAAAAGAGAGATGGTCAGATTGGCCAAGAGGTGAAGCACCTGTAACAAAAAAAATATGAGATTAGCCACGAAGACCCCAAGACACGAAGGATAAAAATGTTACATTTTAATTTTACCTTTGTGAGTTTGTGACTTAGTGGCGTTTTTATATGGAAAGTATCACATTAAAAAAGCTGAAAGAGAGATTTCCTGATTCAATAATGGAGACCCATTCCTTCCGCGGGGATGATACTGCAATTGTGAAGAAGGAAGACATTTTTAAGATATGTGAATTCTTAAGGGATGATAATGAGCTCCTCTACAATTTTATGATGGACCTCACAGCAGTAGATTATTATGGTAAAGAGTCGAGATTTGAAGTTGTATATCACCTTTATTCCCTTAAATATAACATGCGGATAAGAATAAAGGTGCCTGTCCCTGAATCTGACTGCACCATTGACTCAATTATTCCTATATGGATTTGTGCGGATTGGTTTGAAAGAGAGGCTTATGATTTATACGGGATAATCTTTAAAGGGCATCCAAATTTAAAAAGAATACTCTTATATGAAGAATTTGAAGGGCATCCATTGAGAAAGGATTACCCTGTGAGGGGAAGACAGCCTTTGATAGGACCAAAAAACTGATTTGGGATTTAAGATTTAGGATTTAGGATTTTAAAATCATAAATCATAATTCATAAATTTTTTATGTCTGATTTAGCAAAAAACTTACACACTGAGCACATGGTTATAAACATGGGTCCGTCACACCCTGTGACCCATGGGACTGTCAAGTTCCTTGTTACGCTTGATGGCGAGACCATTGTTGATTTTGATGTTGAAATCGGGTATCTGCACAGGGGCTTTGAAAAGATGTGTGAGAACAGTACATGGGAACAGGTTTTTCCATATACTGACAGGCTTAACTATCTGTCACCGATTATTAATAATGTTGGGTATGCCCTTGCCGTAGAAAAACTTATAGGCATAGATACCCCTGAAAGATGTAAATATGTCAGGGTCATTGTCAGTGAACTATCCCGTTTGGCAGACCACCTTACCAATGTGGCAGCGAGCGGACTTGAGCTTGGTGCGTTTACTGCATTTCTGTATTTCGTTGAGGCAAGAGATTTGATATGGGACTTGTTAGAGAGTGTTTGCGGTGCAAGGCTTACATCAAATTATGTAAGGATTGGCGGGCTAAAAAATGACCTTCCAGATGGATTTAAGGAGCAGACAAAAGAGGTATTTAAAAGGTGTCGTGAATTATGGATAGATGTAGATAAGCTTCTTACGAAGAATAGGATTTTTATTGACAGGCTCAAGGATGTGGGTATAATGCCGCCTGATGAGGCTATAGCATGGGGTTTTACAGGTCCATGCCTGAGGGCAAGCGGAGTCCCTTATGATGTGAGGAAGGCGCAGCCATATCTTGTTTACGACCAGATAGACTTTGAAATCCCGATTGGTGAAAAGGGTGACAATTTTGACAGGTATCTTGTGAGGATGGAGGAGATAAACCAGAGTATGAGGATTGTAGAGCAGGCATTGGATAAACTTCCCGATGGTCCAATAAATGTGGATATGCCGGAATACAGGTGGCAGTCTAAGGATGATATTTATACAAAGATAGAATCTCTTATCTTTCACTTTAAGACAGTGACGGGGGGTATAAGAGTGCCTCCGGGTGAGGTCTATTTTCCGGTAGAGGGCGCAAACGGTGAGGTTGGTTTTTATCTTGTGAGTGACGGGAGCGGCAAGCCTTACAAATGCAGGGTAAGGCCACCATGCTTTCCACTTACTGCAGCGATGCCGAGGATGGTTAAGGGCGCATTAATCGCAGATATAGTCCCAACCTTTGATATGATACATATGATAGGGGGAGAGTGCGACAGATAAGGTAGTATCAGAGAGTCAAAGTGTCAAAGAGTCAAAGAATTAAAGACTCTGACACTATGATACTCTGACACTCTGACACTTTTTTTATGATAGCAGATCTTATTGAGGCGATAGCAAAGATACTGTTTGTATTTGGAGTAAATATGGGTTTCTTTGCCCCTATACTTGGATGGGTTGAGAGAAAACAGAGTGCTGTAATGCAGGACAGGGTTGGGGCAAATAGGGCGGATATTTTTGGTTTTACGCTGATAGGACTCCTCCACCCGCTGTCTGATACCATAAAGCTTATAACAAAAGAAGATTTTATTCCTGCCGGTGCAAATAAACTTTTTCATACCCTTGCACCATTCATAAGCTTAACACCAGCGATGATAACCTTTGCAGTTGTGCCTTTTGGCGGACAGTATGAAATATTCGGCCGTAGGATTAATCTTGTTGTAGCCGACCTGGATGTCGGGATACTATTTGTATTTGCATTTGCATCGCTGGCTACTTACGGGACTGTCCTCGCAGGATGGTCTTCAAATAATAACTGGTCTTTTTTAGGCGGATTGAGGGCGGCTGCTCAGATGCTCTCTTATGAAGTTGCAATGGGTCTTTCAATAATAGGCATTATTATGGTTTATGGCTCCCTTAAACTTACAGAGATAGGTGCAATGCAGACAGATTTTTTCAAATGGGGTATTTTTTTACAGCCTATTGGTTTCATACTTTTTCTTACCTGTGCCATAGCTGAAAATAAGAGGGCACCATTTGATATTCCAGAGGCAGAGACAGAAATCGTAGCAGGATACTTTACAGAATACAGCAGTATGAAATTTATAATGTTCTGGATGGGTGAATTCTTAGAGATGGTTACAATAAGCGGAATTATAGTTACACTCTTTTTGGGTGCGTGGCATCTCCCATTTATAAGTGATGAAAGGCTCTTATCACTCTTCGGTTTTGCAGGACCGAATGGGTCAATTATAATGCTTATGATGGCAAATATTGCTACATTCTTTGGAAAGATAATATTCATGATATGGTTTCAGATGACTATCAGATGGACGTTGCCGAGGTTCAGATACGACCAGATAATGAAATTGGGATGGAAGATAATGCTTCCAATTTCACTGATTAATATTTTTATTACAGGTTTAGTGGTGTTGCTTAAATAAAACCAACCCTTACTCCTCTCCCCTGAGGGGAGAGGGAGGGGTGAGGGGGGAGTTAAGAGTTATGAGTTACGAGTTAGATTATACTGTTGGTTCTATACCATTAGATAAGTTAAAGCCCAAAAAGGTTAGAAAGAATATTGAGCTTACCCTCTGGGAGAGGCTTTATATACCTGAGATAGTCAGGGGTATGTATATTACCACAAGACATTTTGTTATAAACATGATAGGTTTTGTTTTTCCGCCAAAGGGTAAAAAGAGAAAGATATTTACAGTCTATTATCCTGAAGAGAAACTGACAATCCATGTAGCCTATCGCGGCAGGCCGGTCCTCGTGCAGAGGGAAGACGGAAAAGAGAAGTGTGTTGCGTGTGGTCTTTGCGAAAGGATATGTCCTGCCCTTGCTATATCTATAATAGGCGGAGAAAGGCAGTGCGGGAATGATATGGAGAGATACCCTGTAACCTATACATTGGATATGTCACGATGTGTATATTGCGGACTGTGTGAAGAGGTATGTCCACATGAGGCAATTGTAATGAGCGATGAATATATAGGTCTTGCAGAGTATGATAGGAAAAATATGATATATCCCAAGGAAAAACTTTTAGTCCCGGTAGCAAGATTAAAGAATAGAATAGAATATGTGAGGGAGATATACGGTAAGGCAAATTACATGGATTAAAAGAAAGGTTAAGGTTGAGGTTAAGGCTCAAGGTTTTACTCAACCTCAGCCTAAACCTTAACCTTCTTAAATTATGCAGCAATTAATGTTTTACATAATCGGCGGTGTGGCTGTTCTTTCGGCACTAATAATGGTTACAAATAAGAAACCTGTATCTGCCGCTATGAGCCTGATTGTTACGATGTTATGCCTGTCAGGTATGTATGTCCTTTTGGATGCCCATCTTATTGCAGCCTTACAGATTATTGTATATGCAGGGGCAATAATGGTTTTATTCCTTTTTGTCATAATGCTCCTGAATATACAGGAGAAAGAGGGGAGACTGTCAGGGCATAAGATTTTTTTACAGTTCGCATGGATAATGCTTGTAGGCTACATTTTTATAAGCATGGTTAAATTGATAGGGGGGGGGAGCCTTCCGGCAAGGATAGAAGAGAGTATTAATGGATTTGGCACTACGAAGGCTGTAGGGGAAATCCTTTTTACAGATTTTCTGCTCCCATTTGAAATAGCCTCTATCTTGTTATTGGCAGCAATAGTCGGTGCTGTAATATTAGCAAAGGCAAGAGTGGACTGATGGTTCCATTAAATCATTATTTAATACTGAGTGCGATACTCTTTACAATCGGTGCGGTTGGTGTATTTACACGGAGAAATGCACTGATTATCTATATGTGCATTGAGCTGATGCTCAATGCTGTAAATCTTACCTTTATCGCATTCTCAAAATTTTTAAACAACATGGATGGGCATATATTTGCATTTATGATTATGACTGTAGCCGCTGCTGAGGCTGCTGTAGGGCTTGCAATCATACTTGCGATATTCAGGAACAGAGAGACTGTCAATGTTGATGACATTAATCTAATGAAAGGGTAGAAATGCAGGCAATAATATCAATTAGACCATTTCTTGCAGTGCTGGCATCTGTTTTTGCCACAGCACTCATACTGCTGTCATGGAAGCGTCCGAATATAAGGGAATTTTGGTCTGTCCTGGCAGGGGTGATTAAGTTCGGCATTGTAATATCAATGGCACCGCTCGTCTTTTCAGGCCACACCATTGAATATACCTTAGTAACATTTTATCAGGGGATAGATATTAAATTCAGGGTTGACCCCTTTGGATTGACCTTTGCGACCATTTCATCTTTCCTATGGATATTTACGACCTTCTATTCTATTGGATACATGCGTTCAACGAAGGAGCATGCACAGACAAGATACTTTGCATGTTTTGCAATAAGCCTCTCTTCAGCCGTTGGCATTGCTTTTTCAGCAAATCTAATTACACTATTTGTATTTTATGAATTCCTGAGTATTGCAACTGTGCCGCTGGTTGGCCACAAAGAGACACCTGAGGCGGTAGCAGGTGCGAGAAAATATTTCTTATATCTATTCAGCACATCAAAAACACTCCTGTTGACAGGTATCTTCATAATCTATGCAGTGACAGGTTCAACTGATTTTAATGCACATGGATTATTAAAGGGGACGCCTGAATCAACCCTTTTATTTATAGCATTCTTCTGTTTCTTGTTCGGATTTGCAAAGGGGGCAGTAATGCCTGTCCATAGCTGGCTCCCTGCTGCAATGGTTGCACCGACACCCGTGAGCGCCCTTTTACATGCAGTTGCAGTTGTAAAGGCAGGAGTATTCTCCATCCTCCGGGTAATTTTTCACATATACGGTGTTGATATGATGGGGAGATTGGGTCTGGGTATAGCAACTGCCTATATAGTTTCCTTTACAATTATTATGGCATCAGTATATGCCCTGACACGGGACAATCTTAAGGCAAGGCTTGCATATTCTACAGTTGGTCAGCTCTCCTATATTATTCTGGGTGCTGCACTCCTGACGCCCAGCAGCATGGTAGGAGGGATAATTCATATTGCAAATCATGCATTCTCAAAGATTACACTCTTCTTCTGTGCAGGCTCAATTTATGTGTCATCCCACAAGACTGAAATCAGCCAGCTTTCAGGCATTGGCAAGAAGATGCCGTGGACAATGGCAGCATTTTTTATAGGCTCATTGAACATGATAGGTGTTCCTCCTGTGGCAGGTTTTGTCAGCAAGTGGTATCTTGCACTCGGCTCTATTGAGGCAAAGGAACTTCCCATACTCTTTGTCCTTCTTGTAAGCACAGTTTTAAATGCAGCATATTTTCTGCCAGTTGTTTATAAGGCATTCTTTGAAGAATTTAAGGAAGACCATCATCATCATGGCGAACATCCCTCGATAGAACCATTCGAGGGCAAGCATGAGGAGATAAGAGAGGTGCCATTTGTAGTTGTACCTCTCGTATTGACTGCCATAGGCTCTATAATCTTAGGATTATATCCAAATTATTTTCTGGCACTTGCAAAGGAGGTTATCAGGTGATTAAGAAGGCTGTTGATTATATAGGTAATCCTGAGAATTCGGTGAAACTCAGGAGATTCTTCTATATTACACTGGTAATGGTTGTCCTATTGGATATTGGAGTACATCTGTTCCATACTGAGCATACTGCTGATTTGCCTCAAGGCGAGCATGAGTCTGCTAATTTGTCCCATAAAGGGCATGATGCTGGTGAGGAATTCATTGGTGAAAAGATATGGGGATTTTGGGCAATCTACGGATTCATAGGCTGCATTATCATGATATTTGTTTGTAAGGGAGTGGGGCATGCATGGCTTATGAAAAAGGAGAATTATTATGACTAACATGTGGATAAACCCCGCTTTTTTATTTATTCTGGGCAGTTTTTTAATCCCCATTCTGAAAGGGAGGGTTAAACAGACATTTCTGTTGTTAGTCCCTGCTGCTGCATTTTTAGATGTAGTGCTAATGTCACAGGGCACCTATGGGGCTGTTCAATTCCTGGGTATGGACCTTATCTTTGGAAAGGTTGACAGGCTGAGCTTGGTCTTCGCCCATGTATTCACCTTGATGGCATTCATCGGAGTTCTCTATGGTCTTCATGTAAAGGATGACGGGCAGCATGTAGCTTCTTTCCTTTATGTTGGTAGTTCTCTTGGTGTTACCTTTGCAGGCGACTATGTAACACTTTTCATATTCTGGGAAATAATGGCATTTGCCTCCGTATTTCTTGTATGGTATAGAAGGACTCAAAAGGCTGTAGATGCGGGATTTCGTTATCTTTTAGTTCATGTTGTTGGAGGGCTAATCCTCTTTGCAGGTATATTACTCAGACACGGAGAGGTTGGTAATTTTGCATTTAGTCATATTTCTCCGGAAGGTGCTACACTTGCAACTTTTCTAATCATGATAGGATTTTGTTTAAATGCAGCCGTTCCGCCGATACATGCATGGCTGCCGGATGCCTATCCTGAGGCTACAGTGACAGGTGCAGTTTTCATGTGTGCCTTTACTACTAAGACTGCTGTTTATGTATTGGCACGGGCATTTGCCGGGTTTGAAATTTTAGCTATTTTGGGAGCCATAATGGCGGTCTACGGTGTCTGTTATGCTGTTATAGAAAATGATGCAAGGAGGATTCTTGCCTATCATATTGTCAGCCAGGTCGGATACATGGTCTGCGGTATAGGTATAGGTTCACAGATGGCTGTAAATGGTGCTACTGCCCATGCCTATGCACATATCATTTATAAGGGATTACTGTTTATGGGGACAGGTGCGGTTTTGGAGATGACAGGAAGGTCTAAGCTGAGTGAACTCGGAGGACTTTATAAATATATGCCGCTTGCCCTGTTTTTTACTGTAACCGGTGGAATTTCAATCTCAGGCTTTCCGTTGACAAGCGGCTTTATAAGTAAATCTATGACAGTTGAAGCGTCAGAGAACTATAGCATTTTTATTATGCTGATGCTGCTGACAGCCTCAATAGGTACCTTCCTATCGGTTGGACTCAAACTGCCATACTTTATATGGTTTAACAAGGATTCAGGGATAAAACCTAAAGAGGCGCCGCTGAATATGAAGTTAGCTATGGGTATTGCTGCATTTATATGCTACTTTCTGGGTGTCTATCCAAAATTCCTTTTTGACATGCTACCCTATCCTGTTCATTGGGAACCTTACACTGCATCTCATTTTGCTGAGGTTATGCAGTTGCTGCTATTTACAGGGCTGGGATTCTTTCTATTGCTGAAAAAGCTTACCCCTGAGCCGACTTTAAATTTAGATGTTGATTGGTTCTATAGAAAAGGTGCAAAGGCTTTCATGTGGGTTGCAAACAAGCCGATTGCGATTTATGAAGAATATCTTGGCGAGATATATAATAAATGGTTTACAAATTTTACTTTAAGGTTTTCAAATTTCCTGTGGCGTATATTTGATGTTAAGATTATTGACGGCATTGTAAATGATATTGCAGAGTTCTGGAAAGACCTCGGCGGTGTTGCAAGGCTCACCCAGACAGGACTGGTAAGGAATTATGCATTCTTTATGCTACTGGGAGGGATTGTCCTTATCACCTATTATTTATTTAAGTAAAATATATGATTAATTTTCCGATTCTTTCAGTCATTACATATTTACCTGTGGTGGGTATTCTTCTTATTTTATTTATAAATAAGGAGAACTATAAGCTCATCCAGTGGATTGCATTTATTACTGCTGTAATTAATTTCATAATCTCAATCCCCCTATATTTTAATTTTGATTCAAGGACATGGGCGATGCAGTTTGTTGAGAAGATACCGTGGATAGAGGAGTTTGGCATAAGCTACCATATGGGGATTGACGGCATCAGTCTCCTCCTCGTCCTTATGACGACATTCCTCTCAGCACTTGCAATACTCTCTACATGGAGTGCTGTAACAGAGAGGGTGAAGGAATATATGATTTCAATCCTCTTTCTTGAGACAGGGATGGTCGGTGTATTCTGCTCGCTTGATTTCTTCCTCTTCTATGTATTCTGGGAAGTGATGCTGATTCCTATGTATTTTATAATTGGTATATGGGGCGGTCCTCGTCGTGTTTATGCTGCGGTCAAGTTCTTCATTTACACAATGAGCGGGAGTGTCCTCATGCTTGTTGCAATACTCGTTTTATATTTCATTAATCATTCACAGACAGGCGTATATACATTTAATATCCTTGACTATTACGGACTGAACCTGCCGTTTGGCGTCCAGTTCTGGCTATTTCTTGCATTCTTCCTTGCCTTTGCTATTAAAGTGCCTATGTTTCCATTCCATACGTGGCTGCCTGATGCCCATGTGGAGGCACCTACTGCTGGGAGCGTTATCCTTGCAGGCGTCCTGCTTAAAATGGGGACTTACGGATTCTTGAGATTCAGCCTCCCGATGTTCCCTCAGGCAACTATTGATTTTATCCCCTTTATTGCATGGCTTTCAATTATAGGCATTATATACGGTGCATTGCTCTCAATTGCACAGGAGGATGTGAAAAAGCTTGTGGCATATTCAAGTGTCAGCCACCTCGGTTATTGTATGCTCGGTATGTTTGCACTTAATGCCCACGGAATTCAGGGGAGTATTCTTCAGATGATTAATCATGGTTTTTCCACAGGCGCCCTCTTCTTGATGGTTGGAATTATCTATGAGAGGAGGCATACACGATTAATCTCTGAATATGGCGGAATCTGGAGGGTAATGCCGATATTTGCACTATTGCTTTTAGTTGTAGCATTTTCCTCAATGGGTGTCCCCGGGACGAATGGTTTTGTCGGTGAACTGCTTATTCTAATTGGTACATTCAAATTAAATGTCTGGTATGGTGCTGCTGCAACTATCGGCCTTATACTTGGTGACATATACCTCCTCTGGATGTATCAGAGGGTGATTCTTGGCGAGATTACGAATGATAAAAACAGGCATTTAAACGACATGAACTTCCGTGAATACGCATACATGATTCCGATACTTGTCTTTATTATATGGATTGGCATATATCCAAAGCCGTTCTTGGATAAGATGCAGGTTTCAGTTGAGCATCTGATTGAACAGATTAAATATACAAAGGATATTGACGCAGGGGAGAAGAGAGAGGCAAAGTATGAGATGCAAGATGCAAGATACAAGATGCAAGACTTGCAACCTGCATCTTACAACTTGGAACTTAAAAAATGGAAATAACAATACCGACAATTAATCTGGCAAGTATATATCCGGAGATTGTTGTAACTA
>JACRGN010000028.1 GCA_016234205.1 Nitrospinota bacterium
AATCAAAGGCAGCATTGAAATACTTCTTTCTGGAATGGGAACAGCGTTTATTTCTTCCGTTTGGGGAATGTTTCTTTCACTGATTTACACTTTCATTGAGAAATCAGAGATAAACTCTTTACACCATTCTATTCATCGTCTCACCTATGAACTTGACAAGAAGTTCAAAATATCAAAAGAGGATGAACGAACACTTGAAAAGGCAAGGCAACAAGAAATCATTTCCGAGTATTTCATTTTCACAGACGAAAACAACAACAAGGTAAAACCAGCTAATGTTTTCCGGGACATCTACGAGGAATCAAAGAAGCAATCGAAAGCATTACAATCGTTTTCAACAGACCTTGCAATGAAAATTGAGGCAATATACAAATTAGGTAAAGGAGTCAAATAAAATTGTATCGTTTTAACCAATATGCTACAATTTTTTCTAAAAAGCTATGCCAAATGAATTAATTCTCCGTCCCATTTATGCTGACACTGATGCTGAGGGTGTCGTTTATTATGCTGTTTATCTTGAATGGATGGAGAAGGGACGTACAGAGGCTATCCGTGATACAGGATATACTGTTGCTGATTTTAAAGAGGAGGGAATTATATTTGCTGTTCGCCGTGCAGAAATTGATTACCATGCCCCGGCAAGATATGACGAACCAATTTCAATAAAAACAAAAGTCACTGAGATTAAAGGTGCCACTATTACATTTGAGCACGAGATAATCAATAAAGAGACAAATCAACTTTTAGTAAATGGGAAAATATTATTAGTCGCCTTGAAAAGTGAATCTCTTAAGCCAATAAGGATACCTGAAAAATTAATTAAAGCCCTCCATATCATCTGACTGATTTAATTGCACTGACCCCTCTCATGTCTATAATATTTGCATATACAGAGCCTATTATGACCTTTGTCTTTACCTGGACAGGAATCTTCCTCTCATCATCTGTAAGCCAGATATATAAATCACCTTTCCTCTGAAAGATACCTTCGTATTTTAATAAGGGCTTTACAAGTATTGTATCTACTTCCCCAGAGTAGATTTTTATCCTCTCTTTTTTTAAGACATACACCTCCACCTGCCAGTTCTTTTTATCTTCAAACACATCAATGACAACCTTTTCGCCCACCTTGAGATTTTTTGTCCTTAAATAATAAAGAGATGAAAAAGCATCCTGGACAGCAGAGGGAACTGAGACTGTCTTAGGTTCATCCTTGTCTTTTATAAATGTAGCTTTATGGTCTATCTGGTTAAATATAGTTTCTACATCTCTTTTAGACTTCCCCTCACGCACTTTTAATTTGAAGCTCCAGGGGAAAAAACCCCTGGTATCCATGAAGGTCTCTGCCATATCCTCTACCTTGTAAAATTTAGAAAACAACTCTGAGGAGTTTGCATAGTAGGCAATATGATACATCTCTCTTCCCTCTCTTACTATTTTATCCCTGACATGGAGTCTGCCTGTTCCAGCAGAGATACCAAACCAGCTTATCTCGTAAATAAGCTCCTCTCCTTCATTAAATGGCTTGATATCTTCGGCAGCTGAAAATGGAGGGAGAAAAAATAATGAGAACAGAGATACAGTTACTAATAAAAGATTTGGCATGTCCTGTAAATAGCGATAGGCAAAAGGGGAATAGGTCTATAATTAATAATGGACAGCTAATGTTCAGCAAACCTTGTTATTAACGGCAAATACCACCTTCCAGAGGTCATACTTTTTTAATTTATATTTATGTCCTACTTCAAGTTTGGCACTGTCTATCAGATCATCCAATGACAGATCAGAACGCCATCCGATTTTGCAGCAGATTGGATTTATATATTCTTCAACCTTTGCAATAAACTTATTATTACTCTGAAAATGGTTTACAATTACAATATTCCCTGTTTTTTTGCAGACCCTCTTCATCTCCGATATAACCTTCACAGGGTCAGGCACAACACTTATTACAAATGTTGCGATTACATGGTCAAATGTATCGTCGTCAAATTCCAGCATGGATGCATCCATTTCCTTGAGTGAAACATGGGCGAGGTTGTGTTTACTAACTTTTTCCCGTGCCTTCTTCAACATCTCTTTTGAAAGGTCTATCCCTGTAACCTCACAATGCGTCGGATATAATGGAAGGGATAATCCTGTTCCAACCCCGACATCCAATACCTTATCACCAGGTGTTATATCCATTGAGTTTATTACATGCCTCTGCCTCGGATAAAAAAATTGCTTAAATATTACATCATATACATTAGAGTAACCTGCATAGATTTTTTTAATACTTTCTACATGAAGCATAACTCAACCCCCCTTTCAGAAGAAACTCATTAAATTTAAAGAACTTTACCATTAAAACTTATACCAGAAAATACCTTGATATGCAAACAAAAAACCATAAAAATATTATCTATCCACAGATTTTCACAGATGACGTTCCTGCGGAAGCAGGAATCTAATTCCTTTAATATTTGGATTCCCGCTCCCCGCTTTCGCGGGGACAAGTTTACCCCTGCGGAAGCAGGGGCGGGAATGACATCTGCGGTAATCTGCGAAATCTGCGGATATATAATTTATCATTTCTTTTTAGGAGAGAGAATCTCCTGAGGTGTCAGCAGCAGCCTCTTGAAAACACCGAGGATCCCTTCTCCCAAGGACTCAAATGGCACAGCCGTAATCTGAGGGTCATTCATATCACCCTTTACCGTATAGTAAAACACTATCAGTGCCTTTTTGTCCCCTGTTAAAATCCTGCCGGCAAGAGGTATGCTGCTTATTATCTTATCCACTGTCTGAAACGGCTGGACACCTATAATCATATCAATCTTTTTATCTTTTATATCAATCTCCCCTACTGTCGTTATTCTCATTGAATCGCTGTCTATAAGCAAATCTTCTGTTACTGCAATGCCATTTTTTATTTCAAAATTAGCAATTATTGAATTATAAGGCATCCCTTCCGTTACAAGGTCAGGGAGTTTAAATTTGAATATTTGATACACATTCAAAAGGGAGAATATCTTTGAGAGGATATGAAATCTATTTATATTTCCATTATGAATTTCAATATGGAGATTCCCGTTCATAGACTTCTTTATATCACCCAACCCCATACCCTTTCCTGAAATCTTGCTATTTATATTTATGTTGCCATGTATATCACGAAATCCTTCTGGTAACTTCCCGTAAAGATTTTCTATATTCATGTTTACCATCTTATTGCTTAAAGAAATTTCCACCCCATCTTCTTTATCCCAGTTGAGCCACCCCTTTTCTACATGGCTTCCACCAAACCCTTTAAGCAATAAATTTTTTACCTTCATCATCTCGCGGTTATAATAAATATCAAACATCAGGCTTTCAAACGGAAGTCCCATTAATCTACCCTTATCTACAGCTATCTTCCCCCTCCATGTAATCATGCCTAATTGAGAATCCCTTTTCTCCTCACTTCCCGCCGCCACTTCCTCTTTTGAAGGAGGAAAAGTTTGTCCGGTTATATCTTTAGACGGGAAAAAATTATCAAAGTTGAAAGATGATGCATTGAGGACAAATTCAACAATGGGGTTTGAAAATTCTTTTACACTTGCACTAAACCTGACAGGGGAATCGCCAAAAAATCCGCCTGCAGATGGTATAAATATCCTGTCCCCTGTAAAATCGGCGGTAGCATTAAGATTATAAACAGGCATGGGCAGATAGGTTAATTTAAAGTCAGCATTTCTAACTGACAGCTTCCCCTTTAATTTTGTATTACTTATGTTTTTCAGGTATCCAACAGTATTTAACTGAAGAGATACAATGCCTGACGCAACCGAATCTTCAGCCCTCGTGAGGAATTTAACAACATCAGTGATATTCATTTCATTTGTAGAGACAGACAAGATGAACTTCGGATTATCATAATTATTTACCCTGCCTTTGACATCTATCTTTGCTGTTTTTAAAAATATAACCAAATTATCAATATTAATGGTATCTGAATTAACCCTTCCATCAAATTGAATCCGATTTGGAAAACCCTTATCCTTTTCAAGCCATACATCATACCTATATGAAGAATCAGTCAGGTCAAGAGTTTGTGAGACAATGAAATCACCCTTCCTCCCCTTTAAATTGAAGTTTATCTCAGATACACCCTCAGCCTTTGAAACTTTTTTTATCTTATCCAATCCCAGAGTCAACGCATCGGATAGGTTAAGTCGGGAATATAGATTTATGTCTATCAAAGGATTCTGGGATTTAAAGTCTTTCACAACTCCTTTGATGCTAAACTTTGAATCCCTCATATTCCCGTTTAGTTTTTTTATGAGTATTTCTTCGGGTGAGAAATGAAAGGAGCCAGCCACATTTTCAATAGGGAGTTTGACCTGAACATGGTGAATAGTTAAGCCTTTAGCCTCGGCATCCACTTCTATTCGGATCGGGGGCGTATTTTTTGGCAGAGGGCCAATAATTTTTATATCGGCAGTAACGATGCCTGCCCTGGCATCTATATTTTTTTTATACTGCAGCGGAACATCCTTTAATAAAGTGCCCTTTGCCTTACGAACATCTGCATCCCCTTTGATAGAAAGTCTTAAATAAGGGAGAGATACCAGCTCTGAAATAGAGCCATTGAGATTGATAATTCTACACTCCTCATAATTGCCGGTTACATCCGAGAATATCAGATTTCCGTCTTTTAATGTCATCAAACCGTTCAGTCTTCTTAACGGATACTTCCCCTTATTTATATCCAGACTCAAATCCTTAACACCAATAACCCCTGACAGTAATTTAAAATTTGAAGGGTCGCTTAAATTTATCAACTCTTTTACCTTTCCTGAAAACTTCAAACTTTTGACTTCCAGCTCCCCTTCCCTGATAACATTTTCAAAAAATTCTGAAGCCCCTGAAGAATGAATCTTCCCCTTTATATACCTTTTACTTTTATCTATATCCAATCTGGGTATGGAAAGAGCAAGGTTAATTGTAGCTTTATCAGGCTTAAATCCATCTATTGAGCATTTGCCATTAATCAATAAGTCTTCTACTTTAAATTGGATATTTTCAAAGTTTAGCGAATCCTTCTTTAAGCTCATCGCATACTTAATAGAGCCGTGATGAGGCTTCGTCGGGTCAGAAAGCACCTCTCTCCTAAGACCTTTATCATCATGGCCAGACTGAAAAAAATCTAATGACCTGAAGATTATGTCCCCTGAAGATTCAAATCCATCTTTTAAATTCCCCTCTATTGATGTATCAATATCAAGCCATCCTCCCTGCTGGCTGCTGACAGCCGATAGCTCAGCCGGAAGATATTTTTTCAGATAATCGCTGAATCGGTTTAGAGGCAATGAATTAATCTTTATATGCCCCCCCCAATTAAAATTGGTGAGATAGAAGTTGATGAAATGATGCTGCAATTCTGCATAATCAACATTTTGTGATGAGTCTTTTACGGTTCCAGTCAGTTCAAATGTTGAAGGCTGATACTCGTTTGATAAAATTCCGTTTATTTTAAATTTTATCATCTCGCGAAATAGGGGTTTTTCTATAATCATATTCAGCTTATTGAACTCAACAGGCACAGACGTTTCAGGTATGAAGCTGTCTGTAAATATTAACCGGCTGTCAATTACCCTGACATCGCTCAGCATTGGAATAAACTTAAACTGCAGAGTGGTCAGAAAGCGGTTGAGCGGCGAAAAGATTGATTTTTTATCTTCCAGGAGATATCCCCCCTCCTTCTCAGCCTTGAGTTCTAATAGCGGTGTAGTATAATTGGAGATTATCCTTGAGATATTAAAATATCCTTCTCTGTCTCTATTTGCGGATATATCTGCCCCTTCAATATATAAACTCCTTATTACTATTGTCTTTTGTTTGATAAGGGGGGTAAGCTTTATAAGTGTCTTTATTCTTTTTGCTGAGAATATACTTAATTCGTTTTCTTTTATTGATACATTGTTCAGCTCCAATTCTATGCCGTTCCTTATTGCAAACTGTATATCGCCTATGGAGACAGATAACCTTGTATAGTCACTCAGCTTCTTTTCAATTAATCCCTTATAATTGTTTACATTAAGGAAGATGGGGGCAAGATTAATTAAAGCGGCAAAGAAGAATAAAAAGAAAAGGATTGATAGTAAAAGCCTTATTCTCGTTTTTCTTTTCATTTTATTTATACATAGGAAATTATAAAAAACATATAAGGAGAAAGGGGGAAGAAGATGGAGAAATGGAGAGATAATAAGTCAGATTCTTTTTTCTCCTTTTCTCCCTTTTCTCCATTCTCCTTAATCTTTTTCTTTTATTCTTATCATTTTATTTTATCCGATGGATGGCAGGGATATTTCAAATAACCTTTGAAACCCTTGATACAAAGCTCTTTATCCATTGGGCTGCCAGGATTATACTCTTAAGATGCCCCTCTAAGTCTTCGCCCAGACCTTTTATCAACTCTAACTTTCTAAGGAGAAGCTCTGCATCACCTATAATAATAGTTAAAGGATTATTAATCTCATTTCTCAAGTCTATGATTGCCTGTCTCAAAAGGTCTTCCCTCTTTTCTACAGCGGCAGCCCCTTCTACCGACGTTTCTTTTTTACCCGTAAATATCGTATCAAAAATCTTCGGACTTACAATTTCTCTGCCTTTAACCTTTTTAGGAATGGAAAAGGTAAAGGTGCTCCCCTTCCCAAATTCACTTTCAACCCATATACTCCCCCCATGCACCTCTACAAAGTATTTTGAAATAGAGAGCCCCAATCCCACACCCCCGAATTCCCGGGTCAATGAACTGTCTAATTGGCGAAACCTGTCAAATATGATTTCATAATCCTCTTTTTTAATCCCTATCCCGGTATCCGAGACAGCTACATGAATTTCATCACCCTTCTCCTCACTGGTAATAGTAATTTCCCCTCCCCTATGAGTATATTTAATTGCATTATTTAACAAATTCCATAATACCTGTGCAATCCTCTTTTGGTCTATCTCGGCAGTAGAACTTTCCTCCTCTAAGTTTAATATTAAATCCAGTCCCTTCTCCATAATATCAGGCTTAAATAATGCCACAACCTCTTTAATAATCAGATTGATATTGTATTCTGATATTTCAAGCCCAACCCTTCCCGACTCTATCTGTGCCACATCAAGGAGGTCACCTATTAGCTGTTCAAGCCTTTCGCCCTGTGACCAGATAATTTTTATAAATTCCATAGCCTCTTTAGGAATATCTTTCATATCAAAAAGGAGTTTTGTAAAACCGAGTATAGAGGTCATCGGTGTCCTTAACTCGTGACTCACCGTAGCGAGAAATTCAGTCTTTAAGCGGTTTGCCGATTCTGCCTCTTTTGTCTTCTTTTTAAGTTCGGCAGTCTTTTCCTCAACCTTTTTCTCAAGGTCTCTCTTAAATTCCATAAGCTCGCTGTGCAGCCTTGCCTTTATAATCAGGTGTCCGACAACATGAGAAAGTGTTAAGAATATCTCCTCCTGCTCCAGCTTGATTGCACCTGCTTCCGGGTGACTCAGATTTATTACACCGAGCAGTTCTTCCTTTGAAAATAATGGGAGGCAGAAGATAGTGCCGATTTTTACATGGCTTGGCAGCTCCTTGAACCTCTCATCCTTTTTAACATCAGGTATAAATATAGGTTTTTGTGTTACTGCCACTGTCCCTGCAATCCCTTCACCCACTTTAATTTTTTTTCCTGCCTTTTTTCCATTAATCATATCTCCCCAACCCGATACAGCCCTGAGTTCAAGATACTCCCCCCTCTCGTCAAGAAGCATAATAGAGCAATTCTCAAAATCAAGCTCCTCTTTAAACGCCCTGACGGCTATCCCGCACACCTCATCTACCGTCTTGACCGATACTGATAGTTCACCAATCTTTCTAATTGTTGAGAGGCTCTTTAATCCCTTTTCAAACAGCTCAAGTGTCTCCCTCAGCCCATTACGGTATATCACCCTTTCATTACAAATCCCTTCGTATGCCTCAAGCAGTCTGTTTACTACAGAGGCAGTCTCCCTATCGCCTTCAGAAAGCGAGGATACATCCGCCCTTGCCTTATCTTCACCTGACAATATCATTTCAATGGCTTCTTTAATAGTAACCATGTTAAGCTATATCGCTTAGGATATTTTCAATACTCTCTTTTTTGGACTGGACAAATGAAACTAATCCTGCAATATCCGTCTCTTTTAAATGAAGGGCTTTTAAAACCCTTTCATCAACACTCGGCGTAAAATTATCCCCTCCAAACCCAATCTTTTCTTTTTTAACAATATAATTGGCAAGATATACTGCAGAAGTGAGTTCACTGTTTGTAAATGACGACCACGGTGTCTTATGGTATCGGACAGATTGAATGATCTCATTAGGCAGCTGCCATTTTTCACATAGCCATTCTCCTGCATTGATATGGGTAATTCCAAATATTATATCTTCAGCAAAACATATAGAGCAGCTTTTTTCCCGTGCCATATCAATTGCCGCCTTGTATTGTTCATGGAATATGTTAATCAGGATAAGTTTTCCGATATCATGAAGCAATCCGCCCATAAATGCCGCCTCAGGCTTGACTACAGATGTCCTCTTTCCAATCTCCTCTGAAACAAGTGCAGTTGCAAAAGAGTGAATCCAGAGTGCCTTTAAATCTATACCGCTCCCCTTCCCCTCCTCGGAAAAATGAGAAAAGACTGATGTCCCGATAGCAATATTTTTGACTGCCGTAAATCCAAGCATTGCTATGGCATGTGGAATTGAGATAATCTTCTGGCTAAGCCCATAATATGCGGAATTGGCAATACTCAAGACCTTTGAGGCAATTGCCTGGTCAGCCGACACAATCTCACCCAATTGCCTTGCCGATGTTTTCTCATCCCTTAACAGCGTCATTATCTTACTGAGAATAATCGGAATAGTGGGGAGTCTCTTTGCACTCTGTATCAGTCTTCTTAATTCACCCTGTTCCATAGAATAAAAAATTTGAAATTTGAAATTTGAAATTTGAAATTTTTATCATAGTCCTTCCTGTACCTTTTCAAGGAGGGTCTCCCATGTATCAGCATCGTCAGGAAGTGTTGCCCTCCCAAACTTGATGGAAATTGTTGCTGCCCCTATCTCAGCAGATAAAAATTTATGACTGCCTATAATATCAACCACCTTTTTTTCAACTACCTTTGAACCCTCTTTTCCAGTAGTGGGCAGTATAAGCAATAGCTTTGAGGGTCCAAATCTTAAGACA
>JACRGN010000256.1 GCA_016234205.1 Nitrospinota bacterium
CGCCATACGCATGATAATACAGCCTGAAATACTTATGGAAAATAAATTTTCTATTGCAGATGCCTTTGACAGTATATTGAAAATATTCTTAGAGGGGATACAGATGTGAGGATATTTATATCCTTCTTTGCGGTTATTATTATTTTCTTATCAATATTTGGCTCTGCAAAGGGTGAACTATGTCAATTGAAGAAATAGCCCGAAAGAAAGCTCATCACGGGAATGACGGAAGATTTTTAAATCCATGGTGCAAGGATTGCAGGAGAAGTTTTACCGATTTTCTTAATTGGGTAATATTTTCAAAGAATGTCTATAAAGAAGAAAAGAAGAAAGATGTAAAATTTAATGTTGTCAAACCTGATTTTGATAGTTTTAATAAAACAGGCGTTGATTACATGGTATGGTTTGGGCATTCAACTGTCTTGATTAAAATTAATGGCAAGGTTATATTAACAGACCCTGTTCTCTGGGATATAAATTTTCTGTTAAAGAGAAAGACACCATTTCCAATAGAACCTGAGAAACTCCCTCAAATAGATTATGTCTTAATTTCCCACGGTCATTATGACCATCTTGATACTAAAAGCATAAAATTTTTAAAGGAGAGATTTAACCCCTTCTTTATATCAGGACCAGGCTATGAGGATTACTTTGCCTCTATCAGGGTTGTAAAACATATTGCCCTTGATTGGTGGGATGAGTATAAAATTGGAGATATTAAAATCACATCTCTCCCAGTCCAGCATTGGTCAAAGAGGAGTTTGTTTGATACAGACAAGATGCTCTGGTGCAGTTTCTTAATTGAGCATGGCGGTATTAAATACTACTGGGTTGGGGATTCTGGTTATTATGAGGGTTATAAAGAGATTGGTGAGAAGTTTGGCCCAATAGATGTTCTGTTTGTCCCGCTTGGTGCTTATGAGCCACGGTGGTTTATGAAGACCTATCATGTTAATCCTGAAGAGGCTTTACAGGTTGCAAAAGATGTCAGGGCAAAGAATTTTATTCCAATACACTGGGGAACATTTGATTTGACTGATGAGCCATTGTGGCTACCAATAAAACATTTAAGGGAAATCTATAAGGAAGAATCAAATCCAAAGCTTAGAATTTTGGAGCATGGAGGACATTTTATACCTGAAAAGCAGTGAACATGAACACGAATTACACGAATATACGAATAGTACGAATAGAAAAAGAAAATTCAGACTAATTTGTGGAATTTGTCCATTCGTGAGATTCGTGTTCTAAATATTTGAGGAGGTGTTTTTATGATGCGAAAATATGTTGAAAACATTGTTAGATTCAGAATTGCAGTTATTATTTTAATAGCGATTGTTACTATACTTATAGGTTCTCGCATAAAGGAATTAAAGGTTGAAGTTGACCCTGACAAAAACCTTCCTCAGAGTCATCCTTATGTTGTTGCCCAGAATAAGATAGATAAGATATTCGGCGGAAGGAATATAGTTGTCATAGGCGTTATTCCAAGTGAGGGGGATATATTCCAGCCAAAGATTCTTGAGAAAATCATGCATATTACTCAGAAGATAAATGAGATACCAGGGGCAATCAAGACAAATATCTTCAGCATTGCCGCAAAAAAGGCAAAGGATATAAGGGGGACAGAGGAGGGTATGGTTGTAAGGCGGTTGATGGAGAGTGTCCCGCAGACAAGAGAAGGGCTTGATGAGTTAAGAAATAAAATTTACCGCAACCCGCTCTTCATAAATTCAATTATCTCAAAGGATGGCAGTGCTGCACAGATTATTGCAGATTTTAGATTCAATAAAGAACTGAAGGGTTATCCTGATATAGAAAAAAGGATTAAAGAGATTGTCTCAAAGGAAGAAGATTCGTCAGTCAGTATCCATCTTAATGGTCCCTCAATAGCCCTTTCATGGCTTGCTGCATACTCCCAGAAGATGGGGAAACTTTTTCTCCTTGCCATGATTGTAATCGGAATTGTCCTTTATCTTGTCTTTGGAACCTTTCAGGGGATGTTTCTCCCACTACTGACAGCAGTTATCTCTGTAGTATGGGGACTTGGTATCATGGGATTTATGCATGTGCCTATGGACCCTTTTAATGCAGCCACTCCTATTTTGATCCTCGCCATAGCCGCCGGTCATTCTATTCAGATATTAAAGAGATACTACGAAGAGTATGCAATCAGCGGGGATAATAGGCTTGCTGTAATTGAAAGCACGAGCCGTATCGGTATAGTCATGATTACAGCAGGGCTTATTGCTGCTGCATCATTTCTTTCCCTTCTGACATTTGATACCATGAGCATAAGGAACTTCGGTATCTTCACCGCCCTCGGCATATTGAGCGCCCTTATCATAGAGATGACCTTTATACCCGCACTCCGTGCAATCTTGAGGCCGCCGAAAAACAAGGAAATAAAAGAGGGGCTTATAATTGCACCTATTAATAAGTCCCTTGATAAATTGAGCCATCTGATTACTAATGGCAGAGCCAAAGCCGTTTTATCTATAGTCTGTATAATTGCAATAGCTGTTGCCGGCGGAGGTTACCTGTTAAATGTTGATAACAGCCTCAAATCAAATTTCAAGAAATCAACACTCTTGATCAAGGACGATAATATAATGAACAGCCATTTTGGAGGGACAAATTCCTTAAACCTGTTTGTTGAGGGGGGCAAGCCCGATGACATGAAGAGACCTGATGTGCTGAAGTCAATTGAGGGGCTTCAGATATTTCTTGAAAATAAATTCTCCGAGGTTGGAAAGACCATCTCTTTTGTTGATTTTATAAAGAAGATGAATCAGGCAATGCATAATGATGACCCTGCATTTAACAAAGTGCCTGATAGTCAGGATTTGATTGCCCAATTCCTCTTTGTCTATTCAATGTCCGGAGACCCCGGAGATTTTGATTCCTATGTGGATTATGACTATAAAAAAGCGAATATTCTTACCTTTTGCAGAACTGATTCTACTGCTTTCGCAGACAAGATTATAGAGGTAGTGAGTAATTATGTTGAGCAGAATTTTCCTAAGGATATAAAGGTGACGCCTGCCGGAAGCCTCGCTGTATCAGATGCCTTAAACCATGTAATGGTTCATGGTAAAGTCAGGAACATACTACAGATTATCGGAATTGTCTTTGTAATAGGCTCAGTTGTTCTCGGCTCTCCTCTGGGAGGTTTGTTCATAATACTGCCGCTTATCGTATCGGTCATCTTTAATTTCGGAGTGATGGGATATACCGGCATTGCATTAAATATCGGAACTGCTGCGATTTCAGCAATGGCAGTAGGGATTGGGGCAGACTATGCCATTTATTACATCTATCGTTTGAGGGAGGAGATGGGGAATCATACCGATTTGCTTCCTGCAATTGTTAAGACAATGAAGACATCGGGAAAGGCAATCAATTTCGTTTCTATCTCTATTGCCCTTGGATATCTCATGCTTCCTTTATCAGGATTTGGACTTCACATTAAACTCGGGACACTGGTTGCACTTGCAATGATTGTAAGCAGTTTCACGGCAATCACAGCACTGCCTGCATTGATTGTAATATTCAAACCGAAGTTTGCTCTGAAGCCGATTGTGTTTGACATGAAAAAATAGGCGGTGCTTCATGTTATTATCTCTGAGTGAAAACAAATTGTCGTTCCAACGCAGAGCGTGAGCAAGAGGTATCAATTGATGGGGGCTAATTTGAAGAGACTATTGCTCATTCTTATTTATTTAGTCATTTTCAGTTGCGCCGCATTATTGGTTGATGGAAAGCC
>JACRGN010000253.1 GCA_016234205.1 Nitrospinota bacterium
AAAAGGATATATCTTTGAGGCATCCATACCCACAGTAGTTGTTGGTTCCGACAACTATATAGAGCATAAGACCAAAGGCAATATAATAGTTATTCCATTTAAAATAGAAGATGAGCCGTTTTTTGTGGAGGCATGCTTTGAAAAATAATAGCTAAAGAATATCCCCCAACATTTGAAGTATCGTATTAATGTATCACTTGGTTAGAAATGGAGAGGAAAGCTTAGTCAATTTTCTTTAGTCAATTTTCATTAGTCAATTTTCTTTTTGATTCTGTATGCTTTTTGTGTTATAAAAAACTATTTCCATAGGAAATTTATACTAACTGATTAAATAAAGGATAAATGATGAAAGGTCTTATTTTAAGCGGCGGTGAGGGGACAAGGCTCAGGCCTATAACCCACACAAATGCAAAACAGCTTGTGCCAGTGGCAAATAAGCCGATACTCTTCTACTGTATTGAGTCTATAAAAAATGCAGGGATAACCGATATTGGTATAGTTGTCGGAAGCACGAAGGATGAGATAAAGGCGGCTGTGGGGGATGGCTCAAACTGGGGTGTTGATGTTACATACATAGAGCAGGATGCCCCACGTGGATTGGCACACGCTGTCCTTATTTCAGAGAATTTCCTTAAGGATGATCCCTTTGTTATGTATCTTGGTGATAATTTGATTACGGGCGGTATAACAGATTTTGTTAAAGAATTCACACAAAACGGGGCAAATTCACAGATTCTCCTTGCAAAAGTACCAAACCCACAGCAGTTCGGTGTGGCAGAGCTATCTCATGGGAGGGTTGTAAGGCTTGAAGAGAAACCAAAGGAGCCAAAGAGCGATTTAGCATTAGTTGGTGTATATATGTTTGATAAGAATATTTTCAAGGCAGTTAAAAGCATCAAGCCGTCATGGAGAGATGAACTGGAAATAACGGATGCCATTCAATATATGATAGATAAAGGCTTTAATGTCCAGTCACATATCATCAACGGATGGTGGAAGGATACAGGAAAACTGGAGGATATGCTTGAAGCGAACAGGATGGTGCTGGATACATTGACAACAGAGATAAACGGATTTGTGGACAGCAATTCAAAGGTGGAATTCAAGGTTGTGATAAGTAAAGGGGCAGAGGTAATAAATAGTATAATAAGGGGGCCAGCCATAATTGGAAGTAATACAAAGATAATAAATTCCTTTATCGGTCCATTTACATCCATAGAACATGATGTGATAGTTGAAGAGAGTGAGATTGAGCATAGCATAGTGTTAGAATACAGCGTTATAAACGGAATAAAGGGGAGGATAGAGGACAGCCTGATTGGTAAGAATGTTGAGGTCTCTGCATCACCCTTGAAACCAAAGGCATATAGGTTTATGTTAGGTGACTCAAGTAAAGTGGGAATATTGTGAGGAAAATATGGGTAATGTCATTGATGGTGTAAAGACAAAGAAGCTAAAAGTTATACCTGATGAGCGTGGCAGGTTAATGGAGATGTTCAGGTGTGATGACGAGATATTTGAAAAATTTGGGCAGATTTACATGACAGCTGCATATCCTGGTGTGGTAAAGGGCTGGCACTATCATAAAGTTCAGAATGATAATTTTGTGATTGTTAAAGGGATGGTGAAGGTGGTCTTATATGATGACAGGGAAGGCTCTCCCACAAGGGGAATGGTTAACGAGTATTTTTTAGGGGAGCATAATCCAACACTCCTTCATATACCCAAATTAGTTGTTCATGGCTTCAAGGGAATAAGTGTTGAAGAGGCAATTATAATAAACTGTCCCACAGAGCCTTATGACTATAAAACCCCTGATGAATTCCGCATTGACCCGCATAATAATAATATCCCTTACGATTGGAGCAGGAAAGACGGATGAAGCTACTTGTTACTGGCGGGGCAGGATTTATAGGCTCAAATTTCATCCGATACTATTTAAAGGAAAATCCCAACGACAGCATAGTTAACCTTGACAAACTTACCTATGCGGGGAATTTGGAAAATTTAAAAGGATTAGAGCGGGATAAAAGATACAAGTTTACTCACGGAGATATAACAGATTTTAATTTAGTAGACAGTCTTTTAAAGGGTGTGGATGTAGTTATAAATTTTGCCGCAGAGTCCCATGTTGACAGGAGTATTGACGACCCATCCCCTTTTCTTAATACAAATATAACAGGCACCCAGTTGCTCCTTGAATCCTCCAGAAGAAATAAAATTCAGCGATTTATTCAGGTATCAACAGATGAGGTTTACGGCTCTTTAGACCCTATTGGTCTTTTTACAGAGAGAACAGCATTAAGACCTAATAGCCCCTATGCAGCCAGCAAGGCGTCGGCAGATTTACTGACAAGGGCTTATTTTAAGACCTATAATTTTCCTGCCATTATAACCCGATGCTCAAACAATTACGGCCCATATCAATTCCCGGAAAAACTAATCCCTCTTTTTGTGACGAATGCTCTAATGGATGAGCCTTTGCCGGTATATGGAGATGGGCTTAATATAAGGGACTGGCTGTATGTAGAAGACCACTGCCGTGCAATAGATATTGTTTTAAAAAAGGGTAAGGAAGGTGAAGTATACAATATAGGCGGAAATACAGAAAAGAAAAATATAGAAATTACAGATAAGATTTTGAGCATTTTAAACAAACCACAGACATTGAAGAAATTTGTAAAAGACAGACCCGGACATGACCGCCGTTATGCCATAGATTCTACAAAGATTAAAATGAAACTTGGTTGGGAGACTAAGTATCAATTTGAGGATGCACTTAGAAAGACTATCCAATGGTATATTGATAATAAAGAATGGTGGGAGAGGATAAAGAGCGGAGAATACAGAAAAGCTCATGGCTCATAGGTGATAGCTGATAGCAAAAATCTATGAACTATGAGCTATGAACTATGAGCTATGATAATACTTGTTACTGGTGCAAAGGGGATGATGGGGAGTGACC
>JACRGN010000031.1 GCA_016234205.1 Nitrospinota bacterium
AGATTGACCTTTGCCAGACGGCTCTCGTAATAAATCTTGACTGTTGCACCATCCGCCACTGATTTTGAAATATCGTATATGTCAACATACTGGCCGAATACTGCCGGGGTGTTTATGTCAGTGCTTTCAATGGGCGTGCCTGTGAATCCGATATATGTAGCATTTGGCAGTGCATCTCTCATATACTTGGCAAAGCCGTAGGCTATCCGTTTGCCAATTACCTCTTTGGTCTCTTTGTCCCTTTCATCAAGCATCTTTGCTTCAAAGCCGTATTGAGTCCGATGGGCTTCATCAGCGATAACAACTATATTTGTTCTGTCTGAAAGCCTGTCATATTCCGCCTTGCCATCGTCTGGCAAAAATTTTTGAATGGTGGTAAACACAATGCCGCCGGACGCAACCTTCAAGAGTTCTTTCAAATGCTCACGGTCTTTTGCCTGAACCGGCTCCTGCCTTAGCAATTGCTTTGAAGATGCGAAGGTTTCAAACAACTGGTCGTCTAAATCATTGCGGTCTGTGATAACTACAACAGTAGGATTGTTAAGACTCAATACCATCTTGCCTGTATAAAAAACCATTGAAATGGATTTTCCGCTGCCCTGCGTGTGCCAGACAACACCACCCTTGCGATTTCCGCCCGAGGAGGCGGCTTTGAGTGTGTTTTCCACCGCTTTATTAACTGCATAGTATTGATGATATGCTGCCAGTTTCTTTTCAGTTTCAACTCTTATAATACCGGTCTTAGGGTCTTCCTTCTTTGATTTCTCAAATACAATGAAATTGCGGGCAAGGTCTAACAATGTGGTAGGATTCATCATTCCTTTTATGAGCGTCTCCAACTGAGGTGAAAAACGGGAGGCATCGGTCTTTCCATCAGCGGACTTCCATGTCATATAACGGCTGAATCCTGCGGAAACACTTCCAGCCCTGCATTCCATGCCATCGGAAATTACACATACTGCGTTATAGGTAAAAAGGCTTGGTATGGTAGCCTTATAGGTTTGTATCTGGTCATAAGCCTTCCTGATAGTAGCGTTTTCATCAGCCGCATTTTTTAATTCAATCACAACTAACGGAATGCCATTGATAAAAAGCAAAACATCAGGCCGCTTATTCTGATTATTCTCAATAATTGTGTATTGATTGACTGCTAAAAATTCATTATTGAGAGGATGGGCAAAGTCAATCAGGCTCACCTCATAACTTCTCTCATAACCATCCTGCTGATAAGGGATTTTTATTTTCTCAATTAAAAACTGGTGAAAGATTTCGTTATTGTGAAGCAAGTCTGGCGAATAAATCCGCAGGACTTTCTGCACAGCCTGCTCCTGCACATCTAATGGAATATCAGGGTTAAGTCGTGAAACAGCCTTGCGTAAACGGTGCGTCAGAATGATTTGTTCAAAATTTCCCCTTTCCGCATGTTCTCCGCCCGGAGCAATAGACAAGCCGTGAACATACTCCCAGCCTAAGGATTGGAGCGTTTCGATGGCGAAGGATTCTATGCTGGTTTCAGTAAGTTTGGTCATTTAATATCTTTCGATTTTAAAACACCTTTATCTTCAATGAATTTAGAAGGAATCCAATTTAGAAAACATGACTTCTCATATGCTTGCTGATAAATACCATTACGTTTCGGGGTAATATGCCACTTATTAGAGACGATATAACATTGTTTTCTTGTTCTTGTCAGTGCAACCATAAATTGAGCAATCTCCACGTCGCTAATCCTACAGGGGTCTTTAGGAATAGAGCCATCATTCGCTCCGACTATCATTACATAACCAGCAGATAATCCTTTACAACCCACAAAGGATGATAGCAAAATAGACGGCTTAGTTTTGTCTGGTTTTTCCTCCTTTTCTTTGTCTTTGGGGGAATAATATTCAACAATTTCATCGTAAAAATCTTTCACGATTTTCTTTAGTTCGTCTTTTAATTCCTCGGTAAAATCTTCTCCTGCCTTTATAATGCTAATAATTTCAATTACTCTTTTTTGCTGTTGTATAAACTCTTTATCAAGAATATCCAACATTTGTTTTCCTTTTTCGCTTCCTTCAATGAAGGTTCTAATTTCCTTCTGTTTGAAATAAAAATCAATTAAGATTCTCCAACCCAAGTTAGTGTTCTCATCTTTTAATAAAATATTATATCCGTCAATCACACTTATAGGTTTTTCTTCATTAAGTTTGTAAACCATTTGCGGATACTTACAAACTAATTCTTTTTGGATGATTGCTAAGTATTGTTTTGGGCCGACAATTAAAACTGTAGGGTATTCGCTTCCTTCTTTCCATGATTCTTCAATATCTTTTGCATCAATTCTTTGAATAACATTATCAACATATTTTGCTACTGTATTGCCAGTGGAACATTGTGCAGTAATTATTTTTGGGAAACGAGTGCTGTCATTCCCTTTTAGTTCAATAAAACATTCATATCTTTTGTTGACCCTGCCTTTGAGGAATCCTTTTTTCTGTGCATTTGAAAGGAAAGCGTTTGTAGCTCTCACTATTACCTCTGGGCATCTGCCGCAAAAAGGAAGTTCAAATTTTTCATAATCTCCGGAATTAAATTTGTCTCTCAAATGATTCGGAGAAGCACAACGTCCAGCATATACAGCTTGGTCATCATCACCGACAATCAAAATATTTCCCTTCTTCTCCAACTCGTTAATGAAAGCAACTTCCAGCGGATTAAAATCCTGATATTCATCAATTAGAATCTGATTAAAATTAGGAACTATGCCTGGTTTTTCTTGTAATGCCTTATACAAACGATAGACCGAATCATTAAATGAAACTGCATCATAATAATCACCACGCCTCAAATAAAATTCTACTTCGGGACTGCCCTCATCCAGCATTTGAATTTTTTTGTCAAAATCTTTCAACTTTAATTCCAAGGCTTGTACATCCTCTTCAATAATTTTTGTTAAAAACGGAATCAGTTCTACTTTTCCATTTTGTTCATGAAGTATTTTCTTACAGTAGGCGTGAAAAGTTTTTACCTCTGCCAAATCACCGAATGAAACATACATATCAGAGGTAAGCATTCTTATAAAAGTCATTGCAATGTTTTCACCTTCCGGGTTTGCATTTAAAACCTCTTTAAATGTGAATGTTTTACCAGTGCCAGCACCCGCCAAAATTATTTTTTTCCTTGATTTAGATGAAAGGATTGCATCAAGACATTTTTTCCTTTCATCTTTTTGAACCGAGATAATTTCTTCAATGGTCATTTAATTATCCCTCACCCGCACTTCCCCGCTCATCACCTTCGGCAATAGCGTATCCCGTAGGCGGGTAAGGGTGCGGATTTGGTTTAGATTGAAAATTATTTTATCAAAGAAAGGTTGTGCTTGTTGTCCGAAAGAATTTGCTTTTTCAGAATCATAAGATGCAAAAATCATTTCTTCAATTCCTGTTGTGCTAATATTTTCTTGTGCACTTCCTGAACAAGCATTGATAATATGGTCTTGCCCTTCTCTTGATTTAAAAGCCAAATAGCCAATTATATTTCCATAAGGAACTTTCGCTTCGAGTTTTCCTACCCGTTGGTTAAGCCAAATTTCTTTTTCTGTTTTTTCTACAATACCAATTTTCCCTATTTCAGCCCCAGTCATAGCAATAAGAAAATCACCGCTTTTAATTTTGAATCTCTTGTCAAGGTTTTTTACAACACTTTCATCAACCAAATCGGAATTGCCTATGTCAATAATTCCCATTGAAATATTTGTAATCTTAATGATACCTGCAAAACCTGTTTCTTTAAAATCTTTGCTTTTGAAAGCATAACCTCCTTGAACTTTTACATAATCTCCCAATTCCCCCGTTTCCAAATTCTCCTCCGCTTTCTCCACAAACCACTGTCTGAACAGCGTCTCTGCCAATGCCTCAAGGGTTTTGTTCTGGCGGTGCAAGAGGTCTATCTTGTCGTCAAGACTGCTGAGGATAGATGCGATAGATTTTTGTTCGGGGAGAGGGGGTAGAAGAATATCAATATCTTCAATAACATCAGGCGTTAAAGAAGGGTAGGCAGAAGTTGACCCTTCAGCTACCATATCCATATAATTTACAATCTCATCAGAGGTTAGAAAATAGTAGATATACCTTGCATCTGCCTCTTTTTCATCGCAGCTTAAAACAGCAAATCCTGTTGACACAACGAGGTTTAGTTTTGGATTTTTGATTATCCCGTAATGGCGTTGAATAGGATGCACCGTTGAATAAATAATGTCATTATCTTTAACCAGCCTTTTAGCCCTGCTCGGTGCATGGTCTATGTCAAATAATTGAAAACCCTCGATCTTTCCTCTTGTAATAGAGCCTGTATCGAGATATTCAATTTGCTCATGGGGATAATTCCTATCAATGCTCTTGGCGTTAATAGAAATTAAATCCCCAAGTTTATATTCCTTCCACTTTGACATTTTAAGCCGCCTTCAGTTTCCTGATGCTTTCCGGTTTATTTCTGTCTTTCCATAAAATAGATTCGGCTCCTTTGTTTCGTAAGGCTTCAAGGTATTCATCTTTTACCTCACGGTCTTCATTATTGATAACTGCCAGACCAATTACCTTTTTTTCCGTTTGTTTCTCTCTCACTTGTTTAACATCGTCCCATGCAAATAAAAAATAAGGAAGATTGAGTTTGTTGATTGTATTAAATGCCTTAATTAAAAGTTCAGTTTTCCGGTAAGCAATTTGAAAATCAAAAGTGAATTCAAGACCTGTGCTTCCTTTTGAAATAAAATAAGGTGTATATACCAACTCTTGCTCGTCAAGATATGCCTTTACATCTTCTCGGAAAAGACCTGCCACTGTATGTTTAGCAATAACATATAAGTCATTAGCTTCTGAAATAGCTGCAAGAAGGTTAAGTTTCTTTTGGGGGAAGGTCGTTTCAGTGGCTTCTGCTATTAATTCTTTATTTTCGAGCTGCACCCCATAATTCAGCAGTATTCTCTCAAATATTTCCCTTCTGTTTTGAGAGCGTGATATTTCGACCCCGCTTAATTCAAGGTTTTTTAATGTTCGTCCGTCATCCGATAAAATGATTGTCCCATTGCTTTTCTTTGCGTAAATTTCAATGGTATCATTAAATACATCCGTAAACGGGGTGCTTATTTCAATCCATTCGCTTGACGGCAATTCGGTAATCACTGTTTTTTGCCTGAGAAAGCGGTAGTAATCATTTATCAGTTGGTCAATCCAGTTCATATAAGTTGCATTTGAAATTTAATTTCCAAAACGGTTTTAAGATTGATTTTATTTCCAAACACCTGCAAGATATTTCCAAATTCGCTTGTATTGGAAAAATCCTTAACAGAAAATGTATTGTCTGCTTTCAGCGGGATAGCCCATGCCAAGGGTTTATAGCCTTCTACAAAATAATGAATATGACTTTCTTCAAGCCATTGACCTGCAAAGGACTTAAAAATATCAGGCACTTTATCATTTGCTATTTCAGGGTTAGGATGCCTTCCATTGAAATCAACTCTTAATAAGCCTATGCTGGCATCTTCTTCCTGAAAATGCAAAGTCATTTTCAAATTATTCTTGGAGCTTTGAGTTATTTCTAAAAAGAAGGAGAACGCATCATCCTCTTTTGAGACATATATATTCGGTCATCAATAGGAAAAGATGGAGAATACCTTTTTCTTTCTAAAACCGTCTCGCCTTCAATGATGTGTTTTGGCAACCCAATGAGATAATCCGCTTGTTCCTGCGTAATCATAAATTATAACTCCATTGTTTTGTTCTTACTACAGGAATAACCCTATTGTTTTTAGTATACTTTATTTGCCCAAAGTAAACTTGTCAATATATTTATATTCCCTCCACTCACCCATTACCATCTACCTTTATTTGTCTTTGCTCTTATTAATTCTCGTCTTAGATGTGCGGTTGCTCTTATCTCTTGCTTTCATTTCTCGCGTCAGGAGCGCCTTTTCCCGCTCTACTTCTCTCGCAAGTTCTTCCTCAGTAGGCAGGTAAAGCTTATATTTTGAAGCGAACAGCCTGCGGTTCTCATTTAACACGGAGTATTTGACAACTGTATGGTCTTTTTCTGTGCAAAGTATAATGCCTATGGTCGGATTGTCATCCGCGCCTTTCACTTTGTCCTCATAAAGCCTGACATACATATCCATCTGGCCTATGTCCTGATGGGTGAGCTTTCCGGTTTTGAGGTCAATGAGCACAAAACATTTGAGGAGATAATTATAAAAGACGAGGTCTATGTAAAATTCAGATGTTTCGGCGATTATTCTCTGCTGTCTGGCAACAAAGGCAAATCCCTTGCCCAGTTCAAGGATGAACTCTTTTAGCTTATCAATAATAGCCTGTTCAAGTTCGGACTCTCGAAATTGGGTAATATCGGACATACCAAGAAACTCAAGGACATAAGGGTCTTTTATGAAATCCTGCGGTGTTGGGGGAAGAAGGGCAGTCTTTTCTTTCATCTCTTTGATAACAGGCTTTTTATTCCTGCTTGCCAAAAGACGCTCGTAATATAGCGAGTTTATCTGACGTTCTAATGCACGAACGCTCCAGTTTTGCTCTGCAGCTTCCCGCATGTAATACCTACGGGCTGGCTCGATCTTGACGCCAATCAGGAGTTTATAATGAGACCAGTTTAAAAGGTGCGACAGCGTAGCACCTTTTTTATTTCCCGATTGGTGCCACAGTGTAGCGCCTTTTTGAAAGAGCAGGTAAAACTGTCGCATACGCTTGAGGTTGCTAATACTGAAACCAGACCCAAACTCCTTCATAAGCATAGCAGAGAGGTTTAAAACAAGATATTCTCCATACTCAGCGCGAGCTTTCCCTTTTTGTTCCTCTTCTACAATGCGCTTACCGATATTCCAGTATGCCTCTACCATAGCAAAATTTACTGATGAGTAAGCTCTTTGCCTTGCCTGTTCTATTATTTTTCGTATATTGTTAAAAAAACTCCTGTTTAATCCTCTCATCCCTTTACCTCAATCTTAGCAAGGTTCTCCACAATAGCTTTGTTTAATTCTGCTTCTTCTTCAATCTGCTTTTCCAGTTCTGACTTCAAGGCATTAAACCTTTCGGCAAAGTTGAAATCATCCTCATCATCCGGCAAACCGATGTATCTGCCGGGCGTCAGGACATAATTCAATGCCTTTACTTCATTTAGAGTTGCTGACTTGCAAAAGCCCTGCACATCTTTGTATTCCTCTGATGCTGAGCTTGCCGAAGCACGCCAGTTATGATAAGTGCCTGCAATTAAGGCAATGTCTTTATCGGACAGGACCCTGTTTCTGCGGTTGATTAAAAAGCCCATATTCCGGGCATCTATGAAGAGAATCTCTCCCTTCCTCTTTTGCTTGTTGCGCCGCAGAAACCAGAGGCACGCGGGAATCTGGGTATTGAGAAATAGTTTAGTGGGCAGGTTTATGATGCAATCGACGAAATCGTTTTCGATTATCGCTTTACGTATCTTATCTTGCCCTGAGGTTCGTACTGTAAGCGAACCTTTCGACAGCACAAATCCAGCAAATCCATTTGGAGCTAAATGATAAAGGAAGTGCTGAATCCATGCGTAATTTGCATTATTGGGTGGGGGAGGAAGTTTCTGTCCCAAGATGCTCCAGCGAGCATCATTTTGGAGTAAATCACCACTCCAGTCGCTATCTTCAAAAGGCGGGTTTGCTATGATGTAATCTGCCTTTAGGTCTTTGTGTGTGTCATTGAGAAAAGAACCTTCATTGTTCCATTTTACATTAGTGCTGTCTATATGGCGTATTGCAAGGTTCATCTTTGCCAATCGCCATGTGGTCTGGTTGCTCTCTTGCCCGTAAATTGAAATGCGGTCAGCCGGATTTAGTGATAAGCCGTTGCTTTTTTTCTTGTAGTAATCCCTGTGCGATTCAACGAACTTTTCGCTTTGAACAAACATTCCGCCTGAGCCGCAGCAAGGGTCAAATACCCTGCCCTCGTAAGGCTCAAGCATTTCAACAAGCAGTTTTACGACACTGCCCGGCGTGTAGAACTGTCCGCCTTTTCTACCTTCAGCAAGGGCAAATTCTCCAAGGAAGTATTCATAGACCTTGCCTAAGACATCTTTGCTCTGCGCCTCTTTTGTGCCAAGAACTGCGCTGCCTATCAAATCTATCAAACCGCCGAGGCTCGCTTTATCCAGCTTCTCCTGAGCATAAACTTTTGGCAGAACTCCTCTGAGTGAAGGGTTATCTTTTTCTATCGCATCCATCGCATCGTCAACATCCTTGCCTATGGTCGGGAGTTTTGCCCTGCCTTGCAGCCACTTCCACCGTGCTGACGGAGGCACATAAAAGACCTTCTCGGCAGTATATTCGTTTTTATCTTCCGGGTCTGCGCCTTCATAATCGCCTTTGCCCTCTTTCAATTTTTGATAAAGTTCCTCAAAGGCATCAGAGATATATTTCAGGAAGATTAAGCCCAGAACAACATGCTTATATTCCGCGGCGTCCATATTTTTCCGAAGTTTGTCCGCAGCCTTCCAGAGCTTTTTCTCTAACGGCTCATCATTCTGATTCTTTTTTTCTTTAGCGTTTCTATTCATCTATAAAAACCTCTCACCCTTCTCTTTCACAATTAAAATCTTCTTCATAGGTTGTTCTATCATTTTCCTATACAGAATTCCTGAAATATCCTGTCTAACACATCTTCAGAATATGTCTCGCCTGTTATCTCACCGAGGCTATCAAGGGCAAGACGCAAATCTACGGCTACAAATTCGGATGAGAGATTTTGATTTATAGCATTAATAGCCTTATTTAGTGAGCCCTGCGATTTTGAAAGCAATTCTCTATGTCTCTCTCTTGTAATAAATATACCCTCTGGAGTCTTACAGTGTCCATTGTAAATAATATCAAAAATCTTATTTTTTAACTCATTTAAGCCAATATTTTTTAGGGCGGATATTTTTAAAAATTCCCCGTCCGCCCATTCAGACGAAATTTTATTTTCTACATCAATCTTATTTATAGCAATAATAACAGGTTTATTTTTATGTTTTATCTCATTTATTAAATCTTTGTCCTCTTTTCTTAAACCCTCCGAGCCATCCAATAAAAAGATAATCAGCCCTGCACCCTCAATAGCCTTTTGTGTCCTCTTTATCCCCTCCTGCTCAACCAATCCTTCAGATTCCCTTATACCAGCAGTATCTACAATTTTTATTGTCAGTCCGTTTAGATTTAAACCTTCTTCAATTGTATCCCTCGTGGTGCCGGGTATTGAAGTTACAATTGACCTCTCTTCATTTAAGAGGGCATTAATTAGGCTTGATTTGCCAACATTAGGTCTCCCTGCTATTACAACCGATACCCCTTCCCTGTAAATCTTTCCATACCTGTAGCTGTCAACCAATTGCCCTATTTCAGTCAATACTGACTCCAGATTTTTTTGCAATGTAATACCCCCCCGTGCCCCCCCTTGTAAAGGGGGGGATGAAAGGGGGGTAAATTCAATATCCTCCTCCGGAAAATCAATATCTGCCTCTATCTCTGCAAGCACATTTATTAAGATGCTTTTTATTGACGTTATTTTTCCTGCAAGCCCACCCTGCAGCTGATTCATTGCAGATTCAAGTGCAGTATCAGATTTTGACTTGATAATATCAATTACTGCCTCTGCCTGAAGGAGATTCAACCTGCCGTTTAAAAACGCCCTCTTTGTAAATTCTCCCGGTTCAGCAAGCCTTGCACCGCTCTTGATTGTTAAGTTTAAAATTTTGTTGAGAGGGAGACTGCCGCCGTGACAGCTTATTTCAACTACATCCTCCCCTGTAAAACTCTTCGGCGAATACATGACTGTGAGGAGAACTTCATCTATATTCTTTCGGGTATCAGGGTCTTTTATATATCCGTGGATAAGCTTGTGGGATTCAACACCATTTAGACTCTCTCCTTTGGGTGTTGTAAATATTTTTTTTGCGATAGATATTGAGGCGGGACCACTAACCCTGACAATCCCTATCCCCCCCTCTCCGGGAGGGGTTGAAATGGCAGATATGGTATCAGTCAGGTCAAACATACAAAAGTCTCAAGTTGCAAGTTACAAGTATCAAGTTCTTTTTTTGGGGGAGATTATTACCTTCCTTTCAAAGCCCTCACCTTCACTCATCGTCTCTACCTCTTCATCATCTTTAAGTGCTATGTGGATTATCTTTCTGTCCCGGGCTCTCATTGATGCTACTACGGCAGGCTTCCCTGTCGTCTTCACCTGCTGTGCTATCCTCTTTGCAAGGCTGTTAAGTTCTTCCCTGCGATTCTCCCTGTAGCCCTCTGTATCTACAATTATACTTACCCTATTTTCAAACTTTCTGTTGACTATTCTATCCACGAGATGCTCCAGAGAATCCAGTGTCTCTCCTCTTCTTCCAATGAGAATCCCGCTGTCCTCGCTAAAAATCGTCAAATAGATTAAATCTTCTTTTTCCTCTCCGTCAACCCTTCCATCAATCCCCATATAATCTAACAGCCTTTGAAGAATATTAATACTCTCTTCAACCTTTTCAACATGCGTCTTTTCTGCAGGTTTAAGGACAGCCCTTACCTTAACCCTCTTTTCACCAAACCCGAATAATTTTCTTTCTTCGCCAATAACCTCTACCTTAATATCATCTCTTGATGCAACGCCAAGTTTTCTCATCACATCCGCCGTTGCATCATCTTCTGTAGTGCCTTCACCTTCTACCCATTCCATAAAACCTCCTCAGACTAAAAAATAAGGCTGAGGCTGAGGTTAAGGCTAAGAAATTTTTAAACTCAACCTTAACCTAAACCTTAACCTTTTTTCTTCATATCTTTATATATTAAATACTGCTGACCTATTGACAGAACATTATTGACAAGCCAGTATATGACAAGTCCTGATGGGAAATTTAAAAACATGAATGTAAAAATAACAGGCATAATCAGCATTACCTTTGCCTGCATGGGGTCACCGCCTGAAGGGGTCATCTTCTGCTGTATAAGCATTGTAGCACCCATCAGAATCGGGGTAATATAATAAGGGTCTTTCTCTGAAAGGTCTTTTATCCACCAGATAAACGGAGATTGCTTTAACTCAATGCTGTACATGAGGACATTGTAGAGTGCTACAAATACCGGTATCTGAATAAGGACCGGCAGAAACCCGCCAAGGGGATTTATCTTGTTTTCCCTGTATAGCCTCATCATCTCCTGACTCAACTTCTGTTTGTCGTTTTTATACCGCTCTTGAATTATCTTTAATTCAGGCTGTATCTTCTGCATCTTCTGCATGGATTTAAAACTCTTTTGACTCATAGGAAAGAAGATGAGTTTTATAATAACTGTAATGATTATTATGGAAATACCATAATTATGAGTAAATTTATAAAACAACTTTAAAACCCTGAATAAAGGCCTTGCCAAAAAACCAAACCAGCCGAAGTCAATAATCTTTTCCAAAGATACATTGTATGTCTTAAGCCTGTCACTCTCCTTTGGCCCTACATATAAAATAAATCTGTTTTCTGCCCTCCCGCCGACAGATGTATATTCCAGCCCTGTTGATAGGTCGCCAATATCAGAGGTCTTAACAACCGCCTTTAAATTCTCTTTAATCACGGGTATGAGGGCTGCCATAAAATATTTATTCTGAATGGCGACCCATCTTATATCCCCCTCATGATATGCCTGTTCTCCCTTTCCGCTTACCTTATCTGAGACCAGCTCACCGTCTATAAATGATGTAGGACGTTCGTAATTATATTTGTCAGAGTTGCCGTCTGACTTTAAACCTGGACCCCATAGAATCTGATATGAAAGACCGCCTGCAGGCAATGCACTGCCATCTGTCTTTATGCCTACATCAATCTTGTAATCATCATAATAAAATGTATATTCCTTGGATACCTCAAGTCCTGAACTATTTTTATAGAAAAACTTGATTGTGGAATTTCTCTTATCCTGCGAAAGGTTTATTACATCCTCTGTCTCAGCAACATCAAATACAGCGCTATTTATAACATCAGAAAACTTTTTATCTGAGAAATCCAATCTTACAGGCAAAAGTCTGTCCTCTGCCTCTTTAATTAAATTAATCGGTTTGCCGTCTTTTGCCTTATATTTCTGTAAATATACTGCCTTGACCTTCCCCCCTTTATTGGTCAGGACTACCTCTGTTACCCCTGTATTTATTTTTATCTCCCTTTCTTTTATTAACCTTTCTTCCACCTTACTCTCTTCCTTAACTAAAATTTCAGTCTGAGGGAGGGCAGGGGTTTTAGGGGGAGCACTCTGCTCTAAACCCGTAACCTGTTCAGGTTTTATTTGAGTTGTATCAATTTTGCTGAGATAGAAATATTGATACAAAATGAAGACTAATGCAGACAGAAATACTGCAAGAAAAGCCCTTTTTTCCATTTTTAATCAGCTCCTAATAAAATTCTAATAATTTCGGCAGGGAGGAGTTAAAGGGGGAGAAACTATTATCTGATAAGATTACTTTAGTCTCTAAAATACTCTTCATTCCCTATATTGATTATCTTTGCTGATACTTAAAAATATTTCTTCTGCTTCCCTGAAAGATAATCCTTCAGCACCCTTTTTTGCTACAACCACAATATCGTGAGATTTTAAAAATCTCTCTTTGTTTCGCCTGAAAACCTCTCTCAGTATTCTCTTTATCCTGTTTCTTTTTACTGCCGTCCCAACTTTCTTAGGGATAGACAAACCAATCCTCGTAAATCCAAGGAGATTTTTAACTACATAAATTACAAAAAACCTTTTGTCTATCCTCCACCCTTTATCAAATACCCCCTTAAACTCCCATCCTTTAAGGAGTCTCTCTCTCTTGCTGAGCGATTCATCACCCATAAAGTTGGAGGAAAGCCATCACAGTCTAAACGGTCAGTCTCTTTCTCCCTTTGCTCCTTCTTCGCTTTAACACTTTTCTGCCGCCTTTGGTGGACATCCTCTTTTTAAAACCATGAGTCCTCTTCCTTCTAACTTTGCTCGGCTGGTATGTTCTTTTCAATTTCTCACTCCTATCTTATTTGAATTTAAATATTTATTGATTTTCAAAATTTAACACATCCGTCCAAAAAGTCAAGATTAAATATGTTTATTGATATCATGGTTTAGAATAGCAAGGGGATAAAGTAACCACTATATTTCATGCAACTTACTTAACAAATATAACCCTATCAAGACCTTTGAAATGGGTATCCCCTGTTACAACAGTGCAGTTATTTTCTAATGCAGTGGCATATACGATAGCATCAGCCATTGGCAAGGCATATTTTAAGCTGATATCAGCAGCTAAAAGGGCAATACTTTCATTTAAGAAAACAACCGTTGTCTTATTTACCAAAGAGACAACAAGTAAGGCATCTTCTTCTGTCCGCTCTTTCTTTACCTTTTTATAAACTTCATAGATTACAATTGATGGCGTTACAATCTTTGAAAGGTCTTTAAGATATTTTGAGTATTGTGTGGCAAGGGGTCCGTCTGCAAAAAACTCAATCCAGCCGGAGGAATCTATCAGGAGCATTATCTATCCTCATCTTCTCTTACATCCTTTGTATCTATTCCTTTTAAAAAGCCCCTAAAAATATGTAGAGATTTTTCAGGAATAAGATGGACAACTCCACCCTTTACAACAACAGTCATTCTCTGCCCGCTTTTCAGATGGAGCTTTTCTCTAACTTCCTTTGGTATTACTACCTGATATTTTGGAGATATGGTTGTAGTAGCCATCTATCCTCCCTAATTTTATTGATGAAAAAATTGTAAAACAATAACTGTATGCTGTCAAGGAATCATATCTTTTTACAAGATACTTTAGCATGTTATCTGCCGTTGCAGGCAGTTTTCTAAAAGTCATATTTCAAGACCCTCTTTTTTTTGTTTATGTTTTTAATCAATTCGAGCATATTGGGTTTATTTTTTGCAACATCTATAGCGGTATGACCATTATTAGCTTTTCTATTAACATCTGCGACAAATTCTAAAAGAAGCTTTACGCATTCAATATGGTTTTGCCCTATTGCATACATTAAAGGGGTTTCACCACCAACTTGATCAATAGTATTAGGAGCAACACCCTTTTTGAGTAAGGCTCTCAAAGTAGTAACATCACCGAAAAAAGCGGCTTTTAGAATTTCTGGGTCTTGATATTTTATAGGAACAACACCAGACTTTTTTAGAATATCAACAACTTCGACATGACCGTTATATGAAGCAAAAGTAAAAGCAGTATTTCCGTCATTGGTCTTTAGGTTGACATCAGCACCATTTTTTATCAATAATTCCACTATATCTTTATAACCATTGCGTGAAGCTATGATTAATGCAGTTTCGCTGATAGCATTTTTTTCATCTATTGTAGCACCTTTTTCAACTAATTTTTGAATACAAGCTTTTTGACCATTTCTTGATGCCCAAATCAAGGCTGTATTGCCATCTGTGTCCTTAGTATTTATATCAACACCTTTTTGTAGTAATGCCTCAATCGCAGAAACATCATTCCTTTTTGCAGCTTCAATAAATAATAAACGGTCTTGAAACAAAGAGGTAACATCAATATCTTGTCCAATATTAACTTCTTTTTGGAACTCGCTTCTTGTCCTACCACAAATCTTTTTAAAAAAGCCGAAAACAAAATCTCGAAATGGCTCAAAAATGAATAAGATAAGAAGCGATACTATAAGACTACCTACTATTTCAGCCATTCCCTTTTTTCCCTTATTCTCTTTTTTTTGAATACTAACCGTAATACTTGACCAAAGGAGACTTCTAATTGGGCAAGTATTATTGCCTTGCCTACCTATCTCTTTTCTAAAACCATCTGCAATCCCTTGCACCCTTTCTCATTCCCCATATCACAAGCCTTTTGAAAATCAGAAATCGCCCTTCCCATATTGCCTGATAGACCGTATGCAACCCCACGATTGTTGTAGGCAGAGGCAAGATTCGGGTCTAATGCAATTGCCTTATTATAATCCTCAATCGCCCTGTCATGCTGTCCTTTGTCATAATAAGCAACCCCACGATTGTTGTAGGCTTGGGCATAATTCGGGTCTAATGCAATTGCCTTTGTGTATGACTCTATTGCATTATCATATTCCTTGTTTAAAGCATGCTGATACCCTTTATCAAACCACTGACTTGCCTCAAACAATCTCTCCTCATCCGTGATTTTTGCCTCTACCTGTTTCTTTTTCTTTTCTCCCTTTGCCCCTGCCAATTGTTTCTTTAATTCCTCAATCTCTTTCTGGTTTTTATCATAAGCCTCTTGTATCTTCTTGTAATCCTCTACAACTGATTTTTCTTTAACCCTCTTTGCCATTTCTTCAATCTTATCGGGATTGACCTTTGCCTTGATTTTTACCCAAAAGTGAATACCATCACCAACAACAGTCCTCTTTTTATTAAGTATCTCAACTTCCATAATCCCTGATGCAAGAACCTGTATCTCATCCTTTGTTAATTGCAGATTCTCTACTTTTGTATAGCTTTCAACATAAGTCCCTGCTTGCTCAAGGGCAGTCCTCTTTGCCTGAACTAATGCCCTGCCCTCTGCAACAGACGGAGTCTCCCCATCCCCCATGTTGTATGTGCCTTCTGAAATGATTTCTTTAGTCTCTGCAAACAGAGGGGAAGGGAAAAATAAAAACAGTGCAATAATAATTACCCAAACACGTCCCATTATGTTTTTAAACGGGAACAAAGATTGCTTCGGCTTCGCCTCGCAATGACAGACACGGCTAATGACTGCAAATATATGTCTTTTAAATATCATGTTTAACACCCCCTATTTAAGAACAAAAACCTGATTAAACCACTGAGGCACTGAGGAAAATATAAATATTTAAAGAAGTTTTAATATCTCTGTGTCTCCGTGCCTGTGGTAAATTTTATAATATACAACAAAGATTTGAACATGAATGATACGAATGGACGAATGGCATAAGTTTACTCCCTGAAATCAAAAGGTGTCAAACGAATTTTTCAAAGATGTCAAGCCAAAGTAGAAATGTCCCTAATCTGAATAACTTTAGTTATAGAGGGGCAAGCTTCATCCCCATCTTTGAAGCTACCTGAGACAGAGTTTTATCGGAACAGAGGAACTTTGAATTATGAAGCCCATGGGCAACTGAAAGCTGGAGAGAGTCCAGCGTTTTAATACCATAATTTACGCCAAAATCTCTTATCAAATCGGCGGCTTTGAAGTAATGCCTGTCATCAAGCGTAATCAACTCTATTTGACCTGTCTGCAGGTCATCAAGAAAGGTATTCCAGATAATTGTTTCTTGCTCCTTTTCTAAATCTCCTGTTCTAACCTTCTTGGATAAGGCTGAAGCCATTTCTACAACTGCGAGACTGGAAATATAAATATAGTCAGCCTTCAATAAAAGTGCCTCTATTTTATCGCTATCCTGTTCAGGGTAATAAAACTTGACTAATGAACTGGTATCCACAAAAAAGGAAGGCATTAATATGCCTCCTCTTTTCTGGAAGCAATAATAATTTTAGATAGAGGTTTACCTTTTGCGATAATAGAAGCCCTCAATTCTTTATGGCTCTCTAACTTGCGTTTTACCTTTTTCCTAATAGGTGTAATCTTTGCTATGGGCTCATCTCTTTTTGAGATTATAATTTCTTCACCTTTCTGAACTCTGGACAGATATTCTGTTAGGTGCTGTCGTGCCTCCTTTATTCCTGCAGTAACCATAATTTATCCTCCCTTAACTGTCTTGTGACTACCAGTGTACATAAAGGTATACTTTCTGTCAAGAAGCAACGGCTACTGCGGGGGTAAATTGAGGGATTAACCAACACTGTAGTATAATCATAAAAAGTGGACGCAATAAAAAATCTCTATACATATACAAGGAAATACAAATATGAATTAATAGCCGGTATAATCGCCCTTATTTTAACCGATGCACTCGGACTCCTGCCGCCATGGCTAATCAAACTCGCTATTGACTACATTAAAAAGGCTGACAGTCAATCCCATTCAATCAATCCCCTCATAAAATATTCTGTCTTACTTGTAACCGCAGTCGGACTCCAGTCAGTATTCCGCTACTACTGGAGGAAGCACCTCTTCGGCATCTCAAGGAAGGTGGAATATGATTTGAGAAACGATTATTTTAGGCACTTGCAGAGGCTGCACTGGGGATTTTTTCAGCATACAAAGACAGGGGACATTATGTCGCGGGCAACAAATGACCTTCAGGCTGTGAGGGAGTTTCTCGGAATCGGGAGTGTAATTATTGTTGATACCGCAGTAATAATGACCACCTGCCTCATACTTATGATATTTATAAGCCCTAAACTCACCGGCATCTCCCTTCTGCCTATGGCACTGGTTTCTATTATTGTCTTGAAATTCAGTAAGGAGATAAGACAGAGGTTTGAATCTGTCCAGAAACAATTATCAGAGATAAGCTCAATGGTTCACGAGAATATTGCAGGGATAAGGGTCATACAGGCTTATGTGCAGGAGGAGAACGAATTAAACAGATTTAAGAAACTTAACGAGCAGCTTATAAATAAAAATTTAGAGCTCACAAAAATTTCAGGTGCATTTTTCCCATTGATGGTTTTTACCACAGGCCTTGCAACTGCCCTTGTCCTCTGGATCGGAGGCAGAGAGGTAATAAGGGGGCAACTGACCCTCGGCAGTTATGTTGCATTTAACGGGTATCTGGCAATGCTCACATGGCCAATGGCTGCAATAGGATTCATGATAAACCTCTCACAGAGGGGGATTGCATCAATGCGCAGGATTGAGGAAATTATGAATGTAAAACCAGAGATTACAGATAAGCAGGCAGCCATCAGCTTTCAGCAGTCAGGGATTATAAAGGGTAAAATAGAAATTAAATCACTCACATTCTCATACAACGGGAAAGAGAATGTTCTTTCGGATATTAACCTGAGTATTAAGGCTAGAGGCTCACTATCATTGGCAGGCGCTGTCGGCTCAGGAAAAAGCACACTGGTTAAACTGATAATGAGGATATACGATGCCCCTGATGATTCAATCTTTATTAACGGAGTTGATATAAAAAGGATACCCATTAAAATTCTAAGGGATGGCATAGGTTATGTAGAACAGGAACCGTTTCTATTTTCAGATACTATAAGGGAGAATATAGTCTTCGGTGTAAATGATGTTACCGACAATGATGTTGAGAAGACAGTGATAATGGCAGGACTTGAAAGGGATATGGAGATATTCCCGCATGGCATTAATACAGTGATTGGGGAAAGGGGTGTAACCCTGTCGGGCGGACAGAAACAGAGGGTGGCACTTGCAAGGGCAATCATTAAAAGACCAACAATACTGATACTTGATGACGCATTTTCAAATCTGGATGCATACACGGAGGGAAGGGTATTTACAAATATAATTGAGTCATTAAAAGATACTACTTTCATTTTAATTTCTCATAGAATTTCTACAATGAGAGAGGCTGATATGATTGCAGTAATGGAGAATGGGAGGATAGCAGAGACAGGAACCCATGATGAGCTTATCTCAAAAAGCGGCCTCTATAATCGTATTTACAAAAAACAGGTTTTCTCTGAGATGGAAATTGTGGAGGAGTGAATGCAGGCAAATCTTCATGAAGATGAGATTATAGGAAAGGCTTATGATGCGAAGTTGATGAGGAGGCTCCTCGGATTTTTTAAGCCATATCAAAAACAGCTAACCATATCCATACTCCTACTGATTATCATTTCTATATTGAACCTGTCAGGACCATATCTTACAAAAATCGCCATAGATAACTACATACTCACTGGCGACTGGAGCGGGCTGAATTTTGTAATGGCTGTCTATTTTATGGTTTTACTTATGACATTCTCTCTTCAATATACGCAGGTTTATATAATGCAATTAACCGGACAGAGGGCAATGTATGATATAAGGGTAAAGCTGTTTGCCCACATCCAAAAGATGTCCCTCTCATTTTTCAATAATAATCCAATCGGCAGACTCGTCACAAGGATTGTAAACGATATAGAGGTTTTAAATGAGATGTTCACTCAGGGGATTGTTGTTGCAATTGGAGACCTCCTCACACTCATAGGCATAGCCATCGCCCTATTAATTTTAAACCTTAAACTTGCCCTCCTGACATTCATTGTGCTTCCTCCCCTCCTTTATGCAACAAAATTTTACAGGGACAGGGCAAGGGATTCTTACAGAAATATAAGGACTAATCTTGCCAAACTGAATTCATATCTTCAGGAAAATATAGGAGGTATGAGCACAGTGCAGATATTTAACAGAGAGGATGAAAATTTTAAAAGATTTGACAGGATAAATATAGAGAACAGGGATGAGCAGATGAGGTCTCTTATCTATAATGCCATTTATTTCCCCAGTATAGAATTTTTCTCTGCTATTGCTGTCGGGGTCATTATCTGGTATGGAGGCGGCGAGGTGATAAGGGGCGGGTTACAGCTTGGTGTTCTTGTGGCATTTATTCAGTATGTCCAGAGGTTCTTCCAGCCTGTAAGGGACTTTGCAGAAAAATATAACATAATGCAAGCCTCAATGGCATCATCAGAAAGGATATTTAAACTACTGGATACACAAGAGGATATCCCAAATCCCCAAAAACCCGTCCTTTTAAAAGATATAAGTGGGGAGATTGAATTTAAAGATGTATGGTTCTCCTATAATCATTCATCATCAGAAGATTGGACATTGAAGGGCATATCGTTTCACCTTAAGGCGGGTGAAAGTGCCGCTATAGTCGGTGCGACAGGTGCAGGCAAGACATCTATTATAAATCTCCTCGGAAGGTTCTACGATATTCAAAAGGGAAGTATATTGATTGATAATATTGATATACGAGATTTTGATAAAAAGTCTTTGAGGAGAAATATAGGGATAGTCCTACAAGATGTATTCCTATTTGCAGGCGATATTGAAAATAATATAAGGCTGGGAGAAGATGAAATATCAATAGAGAAGGTCTATGAGTCGGCAGAGATTGTCCATGCCCACAGATTTATAGAAAGATTGCCAAGGGGATATAAAGAAGATGTTCAGGAGAGGGGAAGCACTCTCTCCCTTGGGCAGAAACAGCTTATCTCATTTGCGAGGGTTCTGGCATTTAATCCAAAGATATTAATCCTGGATGAGGCTACATCAAGTGTGGACACAGAGACCGAGATTTTAATCAGGGATGCACTCCGCAAATTAATTAAAAACCGCACCTCCATTATAATTGCACACAGGCTATCCACAATAAGATATGTGGATAAAATAATCGTAATCCATGACGGTGAGATTGTTGAGATGGGGAATCATGAAGAGCTTCTTAAAAATAATGGGATGTATCATAATTTGTATCAATTGCAGTTTGGAACTCGTTAAAAGCAATATCCTACTTCCCCTTTAAACAAAGTTCTCTATAGCCTGGGCAGGATAGATACAATTGCTGTTTAGAATCAGCAGTTGGACAATAGTTTAACCAAAAAGGAAAGGTTCGGCACTGACGAGGTCTTGCTGAATAAATCTTGCAAAGCCTCTGGCTTTTGTCAAAATAACAATCAGGATTAAAATCAGGGGCGATTAATACCGCATTCCCTTTATAATACTTCACATATTTGGCAGTAAACTCAAAGGGTTGAAGATTGAAAAAGAGTGCGAGTCTTTTAATATCTTCATTATCGAGATAAACCCAGCCATCCGGGTCACTACAACAGTTTCCACATTTATGACAATTAAAAGAAGCTTCTTCCATATTACCTACCTTCAATGAATTGTAGTATAATTCAAAATAGGTGATAAATCAAAGTTCATAAATCTAATGAGGTATTCCCTTGACAGGTAGTGACTATTTATCTATAATTCTCGGAAGTTAAAGAACAAAAGAAAAAGATTAAGGAGAAATGGGGAAATTAGGAAAAAGGGGGAAATATTTTTAAAATAATTTTTTCTTTTTCCATTTCTTTCTGTTTGTTCTCCCTTTCTCCTAAATGTTTTTTATAATTTATAATTAAAAAATATTGGAGGATATTGATGCGGCAAAACAAAAATAGATTACTGCTTCTGATTATATTTTTTACAATAACCGTTGCCGGCTGTAGCTCTGATAAAACTACCGATATTTTAAAACAGGATATTGCATACCTGAAAAGTCAGATGGCTGATATTCAAAAGAGCAGCACAGATACTGATGTAAAGATATCCGGCATTGAAAATAAATTACATCATTTTGAGGACAAATCAAAGGACTTAGAAAATCAGATTTTCAACCTATCTGCAAAGGTTGAAGAGGGTCCAATAATTGAAATTCCTGCAGAAGAGAAGCCTTTATCGCCACCTCAGCCTAAAGCAAAGGAAATCCCGCCCCCGCCGAAAGAGGAAATAATCTCAGAACCCCCAAAATCTGAGAAAATGGAAAGTGTGCCGTTAGAGGAGAAAAAGAGGGAAGATGAACTAAAAAGCCTTGCAGGTCTACCTCCTGATGAACTCTATAAAAAGGCTTACAACCATTTCATCCTTGGTGAATATGACAGGGCAATATCAAATTTCAGGATATTTTTAGATAATCACCCAAAGAATGACCTGTCTGATAATTCCCAATACTGGATAGGTGAATGTTACTATGCTAAGAAAGAATATACTGCCGCATTATCTGAATTTAAAAAAGCTGTAGAGAAATATCCGAAAGGCAATAAGGCTCCTGATACAATGCTTAAAATTGGATATGTGTATCATGAGCTTGGCGACAAAAAGTCTGCCGTAAAAGAACTGAATAACCTTATTAAAAAGTTCCCAAAAAACAATGCTGCCAAATTGGCAAAAGAGAAGATAAAGAATATTGAGAAAGGGAAATGAAAAGGGAATACAGAATACAGAATACAGAATGCAGAATGCAGAATAGAAGAATAGTTACCTCTTTATTCTGGCTTCTGGCTTCTGGCTTCTGGCTTCTGGCTTCTGGCTTCTGGCTTCTGGCTGATACCGCTTCTGCTGAAGAAATCTCTCAAAAAGAGATTGTAAAAACACCGAAGGTGCATATTGTAAGAGAGAAGGATACCCTCTGGGATATATCAAAGAAATACCTTAACAACCCTTTTAAGTGGGAGGAGGTCTGGAATAAAAACAAGTTTATAGCCAATCCGCATCGCATATATCCGGGAGACAATATAGTTATCCCGGAGGCTTTTGATGAGACAGAGGTTGAAAAGGAAGTAAGTGTAACAGCTGAACCTCAAATCCCTGTTCAGTCTGTTGAAGAAAAAGAGGTTAAAGAAATAGACGAGGACATAATACCGCCCCTCCCACTGGTAGCATTACAGCCTCCGCCGCCGCCACCACCTGAAAAAATTCCGTTAACCACAGTTAAGGTGTTAGCCTCAGCCGGTTATATAATACAGAAGGAAAGTGAGAAAGGGATAATATTTGATTCCCCTGAAACAAGGACTATCTTTGGAATAGGCGATACAGTCTATATAAACATAGGAGGAAAAGAAGGGGTAAAGGCTGGTGATAGATTTACAATATATAAATCCCTTAGATCGGTTACTCATCCCATTACGGCCAAGAATATTGGTACTCTGATAGAAATATTGGGTGAATTAGAAGTAACGGAGGTTAGAGAAGACAGCTCTACTGCAAATATAATTGAATCATTTGCTACTATAGAGATTGGAAACAAATTAAAAGAGAGAGAAGATATGACCGTCCCCATGATAGACCCCGCAGCCAAGATAGAGCCTAAAGATATAAAAGGCTATATCATTGATGCCAAAGACCAGAGAGATACTGCTGCGGCAGGCGATATTGTTTATATTGATGTCGGTATTGATACAGGGGTATCGGCAGGTGACAGATTTGACATATTAAAAAGTGAAGGGAAAATAGAAAAAGAGGCTAAAAAGGGGGAAAAGATAAAAGTTCCAAAAGTTGTTATCGGTAATCTTCAGGTAATTAAGCCAAAGGAAAAGGTATCCACTGCTATAATATCCGGTAGCAGAAAAGAGATTACAATCGGCGAGATGATTGAATATCAAAAATAAAAACCATTACTTTACAATTTTTGAATCTATTTTTTATTCACACTTTCCTCTCTTAGTCTCTGGGCTATCTTTTCTGCTATCTCCCTTGATTTTATCTGGTATAGATTTTTCTTAATCTCTTTTTTATATTTAACCACTAAATCTCTTCTTATTTTCTCCATGACTGTCCTTGTTAATTCTCTTTTTAACACATAATCGGATTCTTTTGAGATTAACTTGAGATAATAATATGGGATGAATCCGGGGATACCTACAGCATAATTTGATACTAATTTGATATAATTAGTAGTAATTTTATTAAATATGGCTTGACACACCGGTATGATTATGGTAAAGTCGCCTCAAAATTAGTCCGAAATATATTAAAAGCGGTATCATTATTCATGAGGTATAAATGAAGAGTAGTAATAGTGTAAAGACAATCAGGGAATCCAGGCTGATCAGCAAGGCTGAACTGGCACGAAAGACAGGGCTATCGTTTCAGACCATAGACAGGATTGAAAAGGGTTATCCCTGCAGGTTAGATACAAAGAGAAAACTTATAATAGCCCTTGGGCTAAAATTCAGTGATAAGAAAAAAATATTTAAAGATTAAATGAGGTAATATTATGTTTGGTTCAAAGGATGTAGTAGGGCTTGATGTAGGAACACATTCCATAAAATTGGTTCGCCTAAAAAAAGGGAAGAAGGGTTTTGAACTTCTCAATTTTGGGATCATGCCGCTTCCGCCGGAAACTATTGTAGACGAAACAATAGAAAAGCCTGAAGTGGTGACCGAGGCCATAAAAAATCTATTCAAGATGGAGAAGATTAAAACAAAAGAGGTGGTTACCGCCATATCAGGCCAATCATTGGTAATAAAAAAGATAAATGTCCCAAAGATGACAGAGGATGAACTGGCAGAATCTATCAGGGTTGAGGCAGAACAGTATCTCCCCTTCGCCATAGAAGAGGTAAATGTGGATTTTCAGATTATAAAGGAGATAACACCTGAAAAGGGCGAAAAAAAAGAAGAGGAGGGTGAGCCAAAGACAACTATGGATGTCCTCCTGGTGGCAGCAAGGAAAGAATTGATAGAGAACCGGAACAAACCAATCCTTGATGCAGGATTAAAACCGGTCATTGTTGACCTGGATGTATTCGCCGTAGAAAACGGATATGAACTGAACTACGGCGTCCCGCATGGCGAGGTAATAGCACTGATAGATATGGGTGCCACATTTACCAATGTAAATATACTGGTGGACGGAGTAACAGAGGTTACAAGGGATATCCCAGGGGGCGGCAATCGGATTAATCACGAATTACAGAAAAACTTCAATACAGACCATGAAGGTGCAGAGAGGCTCAAGATGGGGGTAGGGCTAAACGGCGTATCTGAAAAGGATGTTGCAAATACTATTACAACAGTCCTTGGGGAATTATCTCATGAGATAAACAAGATGTTTCATGACTTTATAAAATCTACCGAAAAGAATATTAACAGGGTCATCTTGAGCGGCGGGTGTGCAAGGATACC
>JACRGN010000257.1 GCA_016234205.1 Nitrospinota bacterium
AGCAATGCCCTATCCCCTGCAACGGTTGGCGTTTCTCCATCACCCATATTGTAAGTGCCTTCTGAGATAATCTCCTGTATCTCTGCAAAAGCTTGTCCCGTTATGTCCCCAATTAAACCATTTGAGGACATGTTTTTAAACGGGAACAGTAAAAACAAAAATAGTGCAATAATGACTAAAAATATATGTCTCATATTCAATCCTCTCATATTTCAGGCTTCCAGCCTGAACAAAATGTTAGATACATCCAACAAAGCTGGATGCTTGAATAACTGGGGACTTCCCATATTTTCCCCATTACTCATTAAACAATGCCCTCCATAATTCTGTGTTCAATGATATGCCAACTATAAATGATTCCTTTCCTTTATAGTCCTGACTCTTATCATCCCTGTGAGAGAATACACTCCAGCCTCCTGATAACACAACTCCTTTCACTATATCCACCCCTAAACCAATTGAATATACAGGACCACTAAAATCACCTTTGCCATCAGTGCTTGAAGCCGCGCCAACAGCCGCGAATAATGATAATCGTCTGCCAATATCTAAATCACCCGGCATAAAGCGACGGTATCCAAAGTAGGAATGAAGCACAACAGATGTTGTCATGGCATCGGCTGCAGACAATCGCCCTGTTAAAACACCAAAACGCAAATGGTCTGTCTGCCAATCTTTATTATTAAGCTTTTGGTGAACCCTATTGATTCGATTTATTAAATCCCCTTCTCCTTCTATCTTCAATGTCTCCTCAACCGCTTTCATCTTAGTATCTATTAGCTCAGGGGGAATAGTTTCCCAAAAGTATAATCTTTTTTGGCTATTATTAATGACATACTCCCCGACGCAGAGCGTCGGGGTATCTAAACAACATTAGGTTTTATTTCTACTTCGACGCAAAGCGTCGGGGAATTAAACCCTAAAAGAGATTAAAAGTTACTGTTGTCCAAAAAGAACCGATTTTTATTTTTGATATTTCATGCTTATCACTATCAGGTGTGGTATATGTATCACCAACTACCGCTTCAAAAAGAAAATCAACTTCCTTGTTTGGGCGAATCATCTTTGGCTTTTTGGCTGTTTCCAATCTATCCAGTTTTTCATTTATATTCTCTATTTCTTTCTTAAACTTCATTTCAGCCCTTGAAGCAAAAGAATTGATAATCGCTGTCCTTATAGCTACAGCAACACTTTCTCTTAGCTTATTTATTGCCTCATCATTAAATCCTTCCTTTCTTTCAAGTTCATATTCGTCAATAAATTTGGGGATTACATTGCTCAAGATGTCAATTATGTTGTCTTCTTGTGCCTTATCAAGTTTTATATGCGAAGACTTCTTGATTGCCTCTTTGGTACTATTAAGAATAATCTTCACTTTGTCATCCTTCACTTTCTCATTCTCTGATTTGTCTTCTGATAGTGCTTTTGATAGAACTTCGTTGTAATCTATTTTTTCTTTCACCGCTGTGCTTATATCATCCGAGTATTTTTCAATATTTATTTCAACGCTTATTTCCGCTGCTTGAACTGAGATAGTCAGAAGTAATACAAGAAGCACTGCTATACTGATTTGTTTTATGATATTCATGCAATCCTCCCTTCATTGTTTTTGTTATTTGGTTTCTTGGCAATAAAAGATTTTAAGTCCTTTTGAGGATACCGGTTAAAATTTGCAGATGGGGTAAATGAGTTTTGAAGAGTTCGGTTTAATGCAAGGATGATATTCTGCTTTACTGTCTTTGATTTTAAAGATGTTTTATAAAGGTAGGTTAAACTGACTGAGCAAGTTCCGTGCCTTATGGTTCATTTAAAAATCCTTTTCCCTCTGGATTTACCCCGTTACACCCAGAATGCCCCATCCTTCAGGACGGGGGTGTAAAGGGGTTTACTTAATCTTATCTATAAATGCCTTTGCTATTTTAAAAGCTCCTTTTACTGTGTCTACTGAATGCAATATTCCTCATATAATAACCTCCAATATGGAGTTCATCGTAAATATCTCCAAATTCTTTTAATAGTTTTCCATTACGAACTGATATATATTTCTGTATCGCCTTCCTATATCCATCTATAGATTTTGGTAATTCTTTCTGGATGACCCCGCTTTTTAAAAGATATTCATCAATAGCTTTCAAGACAGCAAGATAAGCAGTTCCACAAGCCTCTTGAACATACTTAACATCTGAATACCTGTTATCTTCAATCTTAGCCTTACCTAAGATTTCTTTCGCGTTATTAAGATACCTGATAGCCTCTGACATAAATACTTCCTTCCAATTTTTTTATGTATATTATTGCACTGATTCTACAAAAGTCAAGTGCAAATAATTTTTTTGTAGTATCCCAAAATCTGTATTTTCCCAAGTCTCCTTGACAACAATCCTTACAAAGTTTATACTCCAATCAGAACAAAAACATAAAAGTGTAAGTGTCAGTGGGAGTGTCAGTAAAGTCCCCCTTAATAAAGGTGGGGAAGGGGGTTGTTTCTGACACTAACACTATTCACTGACACTTTTTATAATTTCATGGATAAAGAGCTAAAAATTACATGCCCTGATTGCGGAGTAATCCTTGTTGTTGACAGGATAACTGGCAAAGTCTTAGAGACCCGCAAGCCGATAATAGAACAGTCAACCGGAGACAGGTTCGCCGATGCAATTCTCAAGGTTAAAAAGGATAAGGAAAAGATTACATCCACGAAATTCGATGACTTAAAAAAAGAGCAGGACAAAAAGAGAAAAATATCCGAGGAAATTTTTAAGACATCCCTGAAAGAAGAAAAGAAAGACAACAACATAAAACCTCACAGTATTTTTGAGGGGGATTAAATTCAGTGAGAAGTATAGAAAACAAAATGGATAATTCAACACCAAAGATAATTATTCTTGGTGTTGGTAATATTCTCCTTAAAGATGAAGGTGTAGGGGTCAGGGCTGTTGAGAGATTGCAGAGGGACTATAAATTCCCTCCAAATGTTGAAATTATAGATGGTGGAACCGCAGGCTTTGGGCTGATTGATTTATTAGAAGGCGCAGAACATCTTATTATAGTGGATGCAGTTCAAGGGAATGATGAGCCAGGCTCCATATACCGTTTTAAATTTGAAGATATGCCATCACGCATCTCAAAAAAATTTTCGCCACATCAGATAGGTATTTTAGAGACCCTTATTTTAATAAAGATGCTTGGTAAAATTCCTGATACAACAATAATAGCCATTCAGCCAAAAGACTGCAGTAATTGGGGAACTGAACTTACACCTGAAATTGAAGATAAGATTCCAAATATAGTTAATCTGGTGATTAATGAATTGAGGAATTTAGGAGTAAATGAGTTATGTGTTTAGCAGTCCCAATGAAGGTTATTGAAATAAATGGATACCTCGGCATGGCAGAGGTCGGCGGCGTAAAAAGGGAAATAAACCTCATGCTCCTTGATGATGTAAAGATAGGAGACTATGTCATTGTCCACGCAGGCTCAGCCATCCAGAAACTTGATGAGACTGAAGCAGAAAAGACCATATCACTTTTAAAAGAGATGGTGGACAAAACCGAAAAACTCTGGGAATAACGTAATAGTTATTTTGCAATCACCCCTTTTAACATGATAGCAGCAGAGGCGAGAAAACAGATAGCTCCTATCATAACTACCGGTGCAAAGGTGAAAATGTGGTAAATATGCGACATTTTCACGATACGCCCTTGACTACTTTCTGATATTGGGCAAGCAACTCCGGATCGTCAATTGAGCCGTGATGATGAACTTGCCGCCATGCTCCATCTATCAACCGGTAAATTCTGCTTGTCCGAATAGCCAACTTGATAGTTGTCCCGCCAATACGGAACTCTCCCCGTTCTCTGCCGACGGCATAGAATATCTCTCCTCCGTCATGAATGGTGTAGTCATAAAATTCGACATAAACTTTAGCGGGACAATTAAAGATACTTTCATAAACCGTTCTAATCTCATTCCACCCGCGCTTGATGCCTCCCAGAGGGTTGTCCATCGCAATCTCGTCAGTCTGCGCCCAGTTCTCAGACATCTTTTCAAGATTGCGATTATTAAAGGCATCATAAAAATCTATTAAGGCACAAATGGTTGAAGGAGACTTTTTCTTGTTTTCTCTGCCCGTTATGGGCGTTTGTTCTGGCATCATCATGTTTTGCATTTTCCCCCTTAGCTATACTTGGATATTATTTCGGCATATCTAAAGCAGTCTATTGTGTGGTCATTCGCCATGCCGACCGCCTGCATATGGGCATAGCAGATGGTGGGCCCAAGGAACTTGAATCCTCGTTTCTTGAGGTCTTTTGCCCAAATCTCCGCCTCTTTTGTAACAGCAGGAAGGTCTTTGAGTTTCTTCCTTTTTCCATCTATCGGCTTTCCTTTCACAAAGCCCCACA
>JACRGN010000258.1 GCA_016234205.1 Nitrospinota bacterium
ATAAGGCTACTGAATTCACTGTGCCGGGACCGGGGACAGTTGAATTGGTTTATAAGCCTGCGGATGGCTCACAACCCACTGCATTGACTGTTCATGAGTTCAAGGGTAAGGGGGTAACTATGGGTATGCATAATACAGAGAAATCTGTCCGCTCCTTTGCACAGGCAAGCATCACCTATGCATTACAGAGAAGGACTGACCTCTGGTTTTCTGCCAAACAAACTATATTAAAACAGTATGATTCTTTTTTTATGAATATCTTTCAGGAAGAGGTGAATAAGAGAAAGGCAGATTTTGAAAAGGCAGGCATCACATACTGGTATACACTCATTGATGATACTGTAGCACAGATAGTAAAACATCCAGGCGGAGTTCTCTGGGCAACAAAGAATCGTGACGGAGATGTAATGAGTGATATGATTGCCAGCGGTTTCGGCTCTCTCGGATTAATGACATCGGTTCTGGTAAGTCCGGATGGAAAGATGGAGACAGAGGCAGCACATGGAACAGTTACAAGGCATTACCGTTTACATCAGCAGGGTAAAAAGACATCAACCAATCCAACAGCATCTATCTTTGCATGGTCAGGTGCATTGAGGAGAAGGGGTGAGATGGATAACACACCTGATCTGGTAAAATTTGCAAATGTCTTAGAAGATGCAAATATAAAGACAATTGAATCAGGGACTGTTACCGGCGACCTTGCAAGGTTAATTCATAATACAACTAAGCCGCCGGAAAATTCATATGTAGATACAGAACAGTTCATTAAGGCAGTTGCAAAAAAATTGGAGTCTAATTTACAGTAAGAGGTTACAGAAAATTATAGAGGCTTACAGTGGCAGGAATTTACTCCTGCCACTTTAATATTAAAGAATCTTTTTGGGATAGTTTTTAATTGTTGATAAAGGATTTAATTTTTGGTATTTTATTAAGTCTGTTTAAAATCAAAATTTCTTTTTGAAAGGAGTGTAAAAAATGGCAAAGGTTGCCGAATATTTTGGTAAAAAATTATTGAGAAAATATCAGATACCTGTCCCTGCAAACTGGCTGATTACAGAGAAGGCTCAGCTTGATGAGATAGAGCTGAACAGCAACAGAGAATATGTGGTGAAGGCGCATGGTAATTTCAAGGGGAGAGGGAAACTTGGCTTGGTTAAGGTGGGGCTATCGGCGAAGGATGTAACTGCAGAGGCAAAGAAGATGCTTTTTCACCAGGTCCAGATAAATGGACACCCTGTCCTGATTTCTGAGGTAATTATTGAGGAGATGGTTAATACCCAGAAGGAGTATTATTTAGCCCTTCAATCCGTCAGGGAGGGAACCGATGTCCTTTTTTCTGTAAAGGGCGGGATAGAGATTGAGGAGAATTGGGATTCGGTAAATACATATACAATTCCTGTTGACGGCGTCAATGATTCAGCATTAAAACAATTTTTAAAAAAGGCATCAGTGCCTGAAAAAGAAATAACCCATTTATCCGATTTTATAAAGAAACTTTACGAGGCATTTACAGGCGAAGACACTATATATTTAGAAATTAATCCATTAGGGATAACCAAAGACGGTTTTGTCGGAATGGATGCAGTTCTGATGGTAGATGAAGATGCACAATACAGGCATTCCGACTGGACATTCAATTTCCTTTCTGACTTTGCCCGTCCACTTACAGACGAAGAGATTCATATAAAGACAGTAAACAGTAATCTAACCAAGGGGACAGTTAAATTCACAGTATTAAATTTAGATGGAAAGCCAAAGGTGGCTATACTTCCTGCCGGAGGCGGTGCATCCGTTTTCTATACTGATGCAGTAGTCCAGCTTGGAGGCATCCCGTTAAACTATACAGAATACAGCGGCGACCCTCCTGCTGATTCGGTCTTTGAGCTTACAAAGATTGTTTCGGCGCAGCCCGATATTCAACATCTGATTGTAGGTGGTGCAATAGCGAACTTTACAGATGTGAAGGCAACATTTACAGGAATTATTAAGGGGCTTCACTGGGCAAGAGAGCAGGGACATTTAAACGGTGTCAAGATATGGGTCAGGAGGGGCGGTCCTAATGAACAGGCAGGGCTTGACATGATGAGGGCACTCAGGGAAGAGGGCTTTGATATTTATGTTTATGACAGAAATACACCCTTGACTGCCATTGTAAATATGGCACTGGAAGGCAAGACAGAGTTTCAGAAACCTAAGGCTGTCTATCCTGCACCTGTTAAAAAAGAGAGGATGCTGTCATTCTGCAACAGGTCTTCAAGAATTATGATATATGGTGCACAGGGATTAAATCCTGCGAGGAGGATGGCAGAATTCAGTTACCTTTCAGGACTCCCATATAATGTTGTTTGTCTCGTTGACCCAAATGCAAGCGGAAATGAGACAATCCCTTATGGTGCTGAGACCATATTAATGCCGACATATAAGACAGCACAGGAGGCTATTGCCGGGCATCCTGAGATAAATGAGGCATTGATATATGTGAACAGAAAGGCAGCTTATGGGACAGCAGTAGAGGCATTGAACTTACCGCAGATTAGGTTTGTATCCATGATTACCGAAGGTGTCCCTGAGATTGATGCAAAGAAACTCCTTCACCTTGCAAGAAATAAGGGAAAGATATTCAATGGCCCGTCTGCAATTGGTATGTTCTCTGCCGGTGATTGCAGGATGGGTGTTGCAGGAGGGTCATATGACAATCTTATTAAATCACGGCTTTATCGTCCGGGTTCTTTTGGTGTATTAACAAAATCGGGAGGACTGCTCAATGAGATTATGTGGATGCTATCACAGTGGGCAGACGGGACAACAACTGCAATAGGTATTGGCGGGGATTCGTTCCCGGGCTCTGATTATGTTACATATCTGGAATTCTTTGAAAATGACCCTCAGACACAGGCTGTAGTTATTATCGGAGAGATGGGCGGTAATTTAGAGGAAGGTGTGGCGGAATGGTATTCTGCAAAGCAGAGGAGGATAAAGGTAATAGCAGCAATTGCAGGCATAAGTCAGGAAAAACTGCCGAAGGGGTTGAAGTTTGGTCATGCAGGTGCAAAACTTGATGCCAGTGGAAGAGGGACAACAAGATATAAAATGGACCTTCTTAACAAGGCGGGTATTATTGTGGCTCCTACCTTTGGTGACCTTGGTCCAATTATTGAAGATATATATTTAAAACTTGTAAAAGAAGGAAAGGTTGTTCGGGAGGTTGAACCAAAACCGGCTAATGCCGAACTGCCGAAACCGATAGAAGATTTAATAAAGACAAAATCTGTAGTTATACCGTCACTGTTTACCTGCAACACATTTAATAAGGGTGATGAGCCTGTCTATTACGGCTACAGGGCTGCCGACCTCGTAGAAAAGGGATACGGGATTGAGCATGTAATTGGGCTTCAATTAACCGGCCGCCTGCCGTCTCTGTCTGAGGCACAGTTGATAAAGAGATTGGTTATATTGACTGTAGACAATGGCCCCTGTGTCAGTGGTGCATTGGCAACAATAATTGCTTCGTGTGCAGGC
>JACRGN010000254.1 GCA_016234205.1 Nitrospinota bacterium
AAAGGCTTGACTATATTGATATAAATCCGTTACAGTTACATATCAAAATATTGCCAGTCTCCTTGCCCGGGTAGCTCAGTCGGTAGAGCAGAGGACTGAAAATCCTCGTGTCGGCGGTTCAATTCCGTCTCCGGGCACCATGAATATTAAGGGGTTAGCCATTTATGGTTAGCTCCTTTTTTGTTTCACTGTATAGTTTTTGTATAGTTGACTGGTCAGTTAAGGCATTATCCAGCATATCTACTGCCTTAACTTTGTGGGAAGGTGCAAGGTGGGCATATCTGAGGGTCATGGTAAGGGTCTTGTGGCCTAACAGTTCCTTTAGGGTTGTTATATCAACACCTGCCATAACAAGATGACTTGCAAAGCAATGGCGGAGGTCGTGAAATCTGAAATCCTTAATCCCTGCCCTTTTACAGGCTGACTTAAAAGACCTTTTGACATCCTTAAACCGTTTGCCCTCTCCGTCAATGAATACATGAGGGCTGTCTATACGCCTTACTATGCCCTGTAATGCTTTTCTGAGGGTCTGGTTGATAGGTAGCTCTCTCCTGTCTCCATTCTTGGTTACATCCAAAAGTATAAAGCCATGTCTTAAGTCAATATGCCTTTCCCACTCAAGGGAAAGTATCTCCTCTTTTCTCATGCCGGTATTAAGGGCAGTTATCACTATCGGCCTTAAATGAGGATTGCAGGCATTGATAAGAGATTGGCATTCCTCTTTAGAGAGATACCTTAATCGCCTGTTATTCTCTGGCAAGAGTTTAACCCTTCTTACTTTCTTTAATGCCTCCTCCTCCACCATCTCCCACTCAACGGCCTTTGTAAACATGTGCTTGAGGGTAGCAAGGTGTCTGTTTGCTGTAGCAGAGGCCTTGCCTTCTGAAAGGATTTTTGTTTGATACTCCTCAACAAGTCTTGTGCTAAAGTGTCTCAAGGGAATATTCGCAAAGTCATTAAGCAGCAGGTTTGTAATTCCCTTCTTTCTCCTAACTGCCTTCTGTCTCTCTGCCCATAAAAGATAATGCTCTGCAAGTTCCCTGAATGAATGGTTAGCAATCCTCTTTTTGGGTATAGGCTCTTTTCCCTCCATTACCTCTTTTTTTCTTTGGATAAGCCTATCCTGTGCATCCCTGAAAGATGTTGAATTACTACTCTCAAAGCGTATCTTTCCAAACGGGTCTGCATATCTTATCCACCATACATTACCACGCTTGTAAATCCCTTTAGCCTTTGCCATGTTTTTTACCTCCCTTCATACTGGTTTTTAATTCAAACTCTTTTTCCTCTACCAGCCTTATTAAGACTACTGGCCTACCGTTCTTTGTTACAATCACCTCCTCTCTTGTGGTTTCAATCTCTGATACAATCTGTGTTGCCCTTTGCTTTAACTCTGTTACTGTTATAAATCTCATTTAATTACCTCCGAAGCGTATAGATAGAATTATAGATAGAATAATTTCTATGTCAAGAGAAATCTTTTAAAGGGGTAATCATTATCTATGTCTACATCTTTACTCTAAAAAGGGGTTAATTAACCCTAACAACCTCTTTGATAGTTCAAAATGGCTTTAAATCAAGTATACAATCCACTATACAGCAAGGGAAAATCCTTTATTTTACAAACAGTTTAAAATACAGGCAGAGGATAAGTAATCCTCAGCCCACCCCTCTATTTTACCGCCTTTAAGGTGGCTGATAATGGATTTATAGAAGGTGTCTTACAACTATTAAGCCAGTGGTCAATCTCTCTTTTGCTAAACCTAACATGGCCGCCTATTTTATAAAATGGTATCTCTTTAAACTGTATCCTTTCATATATCCACTTTTCAGATACTACAAGACGATTGGCAAGGGTCTTGACTGTGTAGATAGTATCATCCTCCACCCTTCCATTTGCAAGTAAAGGCTTCAAGGCATGGATAACCTTTTGAGTTATCCTGTTTTCAAGCTCCTGTGTATCTATGTTTATCTCTGTTCTCATGGTTCTTTAATTCCCCTCAACCTCAATATCTGAAATACGCAATAGTTAATGCAATCCAATAACTCCTGTTCAGCCTCTTTCAGAAAGTCTCTGTTGTCTCTGGACAGGTCAAGCTCTCCATACTTACACCTGCCAGCATCGTATCTGGTAAGGGCTTCCTTGATAACCGCCTCAATGGTATCTGGTTTAATCTCTGTCTTCATTTTCAGTCATTGGCAGGGGGGAGGGGGGGGATTTTTGAATATCTGCGCTGATAGTATATCCCTCTCTCCTTACACGCAATAAATTTTTTGAGGTTTATTCCTCATCCTCTTTCTCTTTCTTTGCTACCTCTGACATCAGCCCCAATTCCTTTAAGCTCTCGCTTACCTGTTTCCTCAGCTCATCGCTGATAACAAACTGCGCTGATACTGTCTGGTGTTTCTCTGGCGCATATTCCCCTGTTAATTTAAAGCCCATATCAAGGGCTTTGAGGCTTACTACAGGGTCTTGGTGGTCAACATGCTCTTTTAGCCTCTGTATCCTGTATGAGCGGGTTAAACCGTGATATTCCATTAAGTCGTCTATTGCCATTTTAACATCTGGTTTTTGCATTAACTGGCTTCCTATAACCTTTGCAGAGTTCATTGAGGATACATCAAAAGAGTTTAGGGCTGCCTGTGTTGCAGTCCTGCCTTTAACAACCTCAACGGCAAACCTTCTTTCTTTATCGGTTAATTTCTCAAGGCTCTTTGGCGGAGGTATTAAACGCTTAAGCCTCTTACAAACGGCAACAGGTGAAACGCCAAAGTGTTTTGCTATATCCTTTTGAGGCATACCTTGCTTAAAGAGCTTTAAGAGTTCGCTATCGTTTATCTTTTTCTGTCTCATATCCTGCCTCTCCGTTAGGCGTCTAACCTAACCCTATGCCCTTGCCTGTCCACCATAGGGTTCGTTTAAATTTACCCCTTTTGCTCACAGGATTTCTGCATCCTGAACAGGTAATTTTGAGGGTTTCCTTGCCTTCTTTAGCTGTAAGGGGTTCTCCCCTCTTAAATCTTTCGTATTCCCTCTGTCCTTTAATCATCACATTACCCCTTTCTGAATATAGTTTTGTATGGTGTTAGACCACTTATTAAGGGTATCCTTGAAGTCCTCAATTGTTGCCTTCCCTTCCATACAGGTTCGCCAGATAGGTTCAAGTCTATCAGCCTCAAACTCAATTACCCTCTGCCAGTTCACTTTAAGACCAGCAGGGATACGGCTAAAAGCCTCTTGATAGAGATGACTTAAAGTGTCAAAGGGGATAGAGGTATTATTAGGCTTGAGATAGTCTATAACCGCTTGCCTATTCCTTTTGAGGGTGTCCAGTAAGGGAATAACCTTGTCTTTTGGAGGCTCTATCAGGGAGAGGCATTTATACTTAATCTGGGCTCCGTCAAGGTAAAGGTGATAGCCTAATTTCTGGAGTTCGGATATGCAAGATTGAATGGTCATAACTCACCCTCTTTTAGGTCAAAATTATTTGAAAATGCTATTACCCGTGATTTTTCACTTTCCTGATTTTCTGTATTTTCTTGGGTAATACCATTTGCCCTTTGTTTATGCGGGTTTTCTGGATTTTCAAAATGCTGTTTTGGTATTACCCCATATATAATGGGTAATAGGGTAATACTATATTTATAGGGGTCTCCCTTGCCCCCGCTTCCCTCTCTGGCAACCTGCTCATTTTTTACCAATTCCATTAAAGCCTTATGCTTTATAGCCTGCCTTTCCTCTACTTCTTCCATTATCACGGATTTAATAAGTGGTTTATCTTGAGAGGATAGAAAGTCAAGGATAGCCCTTTTAAGAGTTTCTATATCTTCCTCCTGTTTTGGCTTGCCAATCTCAATAGTTCTGCTGTCCTTATCAAAGTGAAGGGTTGTTTCTGGCAAGTCCTCACCATACCGCTGAATACTTGAAACAGTCCGATACTCCTCATGTCTTTTCATAATCAATAAAGTGTCCACACTTGAGAAAATGGCTGTAGAGCCTAAAACAGAGTCTCCGCCCTGTCCTTGCCCCTTGTTTGTATGGTGAACACAAAGGACATGAGTTCCTGTATCCCTTGCAAGCCGTAGCAATGGGTCTAATGCCTGTGTAACCTGAACATAGTCATTGCCATCCTTTACTCTTGCCAGCCTGAACAAAGGGTCAATGATAACCAATACAGGCTTGATTTTCTCAACAATGCTTTTAATCTGTATCAGGGCATCTACAGGGACGCTGCCTGTATAGATATAAATATCTTCTGTGCCGTCTGCCCCCATATCTTTAAAATGCCTCTTAATCTCTGACTGCTTTTCCTCTAAAGCGTAATAAATCACAGCCCCTTTATTTGTGTCCTTGCCAAGAAAAGCCTCTCCCCTTGCAACGCTCAAGGCAAGATTTCTGGCAAGTGTGCTTTTACCTGCTTTTGGTTTTGAGGCTAATACTGAAAAACCGCCAGAGGGTAATGTATTGTCTACAAGATATGATACAGACTCATCAGACTCTTTAAGAAGTTCATCTAACCTGATAAGCGTCATGCCTGTTTTTGTATCTTGGTTATTAGATGGTATCCATTCAGGACTTGTCTTGACAATCTCAAGCAGTTTCTCTTTGTTATTACTTTCTATCTTTACCCAGTCAATAACATCCTCTGCCTCTTTGAGTTCGGGTAATTCAACAATCTTTATTTTCCCTGCCTTGCCATAGAGGGCAGAGGCAATCTTTTCAGCATAAGATTTACCGGGATTATCATTATCAGGCAATATGATAACTTTCTCCTTGCCTGCAAAGTGTTTCAGGTAGTCTTCTCTGAAAGGGCTGTTAGCCCCAGAGTCAAGACAGGTTGCAGTTAAGCCCCATTTCATTAAGAGGTCTGCCTTTGCCTCTCCCTCTGTGATAAAAGTATATTTTGATTTACTCAGTGCTGGCAGATTGTAAGGCACAGGTTCACAACCCCTGCCTGTGAGCCACTTATCACCTTCAGGGTGTTTAAAGATAAACTCTTTACTTCTGCCGTTCCTTGCAGGCTCTATCCTATCTTTGATATACAGTGTCTTGCCTTCTGTGTCCTTGTATTCAAAGGTCGCTACAACCTTGCCCTGTGTTGCTGGTTCTGATATACCTTGTATCTCTGCAATCTCTTTTAAGGCTGTTTCAGAATCCACCTTTTTATAGTTTTGGTAGAATTGTAAAACATTACCTTTAGCATTGCAGGCAAAGCAGTTATAAAGCCCATTCGCAAGGTTTATAGATAAACTTGCATGGGTATCATTATGAAAGGGGCAAAGCCCTGTTGCCTGTCCACTGCCTGTTTCTTTAAAGCCTATAATGTGGGAATGATAAAAGGATTTGAAATCAAGATGTGAAAGGATGTGTTCTTTATTCATTCTAATAACCTCCGTTTTTTTAGATATTCCGTAGTTTGAAAATTCTAAAGAAAAAATCAACCACGCCCTGTGGCATCAGTCCCCAGCAATAAGTCCATACCAAAAATCTTTTTATCAGCCTCCTCAACGGACATCTCCGATACTGGCAAACGCCATTGACTTAAGACTTTTCCAAGTTTCAAACAAACCTTTTGCATCAACTAGCAACTCACCGTTAAAATATTTAGCAATAAGAGGCTCAATCTTTTCAGAGTGTTTAAAAACAAAAATTCCCCTGCCTCCATTGCCCTCCACTCGGAGAATAGGCACGCCTGCCTGTTTAATTGTAGAGGCTAAATAAATGTCTCTTGTGGAAAATTCTTTTGAGGTTTGTTGCTGGTGTGATAGTGCGGTTGCTCTCATGCTGATACCTCCTAATTGTTAAAATAAAAAAGCCGTGTAAATTTCTCTACACGGCTAAATTATAATCCTCTATTCCAATTATGTCAGGGGTGCGAAATGCTTTATTTCACACCACCAAATCAAAAAATTATGCTTTTAATTTTCCCTTTAAATCATTCAATGTTTTTCCTTTCTTTACAGGAAAGGCATCTTTTGGAAAACTCAAAAGAAAGTCCAATTTCTTCTTTTGACTCCATTGAATACCTTTTAACGATTTAGCCTTGTTATAAATTTTGGAGTATTTCTTTTTGTATATATCTGCAATGGTATCTTCTGTAATTGATTTAACAGCAAACCAGTTTGGGGATCCTTTTAACCTTCTTGCTGTCAAATAAGAGGCATCTTCAATTGAAAAACCAAATAAGGTTTTCAATACGAATACAGTCAAACATACTGATTCGTTTCTTTTCTCTAACATATCGGTTTTAAATATTGGTGTTTCTCCTTTATAAGTATCCACTCCAAAAAACCTATCAAGACTTACACTACCCTTTTTTTCATACCATTTTCTAAATGCCTCTGAAATATAATTTAATGCCCACATCGGGGGGTATAGCCCAGCCTTATGTGCAATCAGCAATGCTTCTATTGCACAAATCGGCTTTCTTCGTCTTTCTTTTTCAAAATCAGTTTTAAGAAGCTCAAGGTCAAAGGATATTTCTAAATCGTTATTCCCCATTGACATAATTCTTTCAGTAGCATATGCGGGGATTTTCCTTATCTCATCCTGTGTAAATTCACCTTCCGGGGGATGTAATGTGTAGGCTATTTTATCGTTTTGCCTTTTCTCTATCGGGTTCTCATATTTCTTGGCAAGATTTTCATGCCTTGTATCTATGGAAGGTTTTGCTGTTTCTTTCATTCTGTTTACCCCCTGCGGGTTATTCTGCCCTTTAAGGTTTTGGGGGAAGGGACAGGGCAGGCCGTCCTTTTCAGAGATACTTTACATTGTTACCTATAAACGAGTAGTGAAACATCACTTTCTATACTTGAAACATCCTCTAATAAGAAGAGTAATATATTTGTCTTCTTACTTCTTCTTGCTTCCATTCTCATCTTTTAAAAGTGGTTGAATTTTTTTGATATACACCCAGAAAGACAATGCTACAAAGATATTCAAGAAAAGAAATTCATCCCCCGTATTATATGCATAATACCTTTTGCCACTTACCCAAAGCCTTATATTTTTAATTATTTCAATTACAAGATAAGTGAAAGGTGCGGTCATAAGATATAGGTATGCATATATCTTTAAATTTTCCTTAACGGCAAACTTCATAAGTCCCTCCTCTGCGCTTCAGATTGTTTAGATTTTTCTTCAACTTTCATCTTAACTCCTTTGGGTTTCTCTGCAATCACTCTTGCTATATCTTCTTCTGTAATATCTTCTAATTTCTTGCCTTTTATCATTAAGTTTGTAACTGCCGACTCAACCTCTTTTATTTCAGCAGCCTCTATCTTATCCACAATTTCATTGGTAAAACTCTTACTATTATCATCAAAAACATTTTCCAATATTGACAAATCTGCTAATTTATTAAAATACTCATCCCCTTCTGATGTTTTGCCTGCTATTTTTTCAACAAATCTTGTTGCTTCCATTCTAGCCTGTTCCTCATTCAACCCCTTTGCCTTCTTCCATTTTCTTAAAAGTCTATCAACCCTTATTTTTGCCCTGTTAGCCTTTTCCTCATCTAATCCCTTTTTCATTTCTTTTTCCATTCGCTTTCTTGGGGCATAGTAAAGATATGCATAAAAATAGAAAGCAACCACTATGGCAATAACCAGTTCTAAAACTGCCTTGATGGGTGAGGCAATTAAATACTCAACAGGTATGCTGATTAACACTACAGTTATGGCTCCGATAAGCCAATGTCGCCAGCGAGTTTTTCCTGCATCTGTCCATTCTCCACTAATCCCACTAATGAATAGTACTGTTATGTCTTCTTCTGCAGCATTTTCTCCTCCCCACTCTGCTTTCAAGAAAATTACATGTATTACTCGTATTGCAACTGCTGCACCAATAAATATTATTATGTAGAAGAGGAAAGGAGCAGATTCAAAATCGCTGAGAGGAATTCCGATATAATCAAAGAACTTCATAAAAGCAATGATGGTAAGTCCAATTAATAAAAGAAAAACGGCCATGATTATTGTTTTAAATATCTTTCTTTGGCTAAGCCTTCTCATAGTGTTGCCCCTCCTATTAAGGCAATCCTTACACCTCTGTCTCCAAATCAATCCTGTTTTACCTATAACACTCTAAAAACTCATCCACTGTTAAACCTGCCTTCTTTATTGTTTTAAGCGGCTTTAGCCTTCTTGCTTTCTAGTCTGAGCACAAGCCTTGCGTCAAGGGCATCGGCTATCTTTTTAAGAGTAGAAAGTTTTGGCATCCCGTGAGTAAGACCTTCAACTCTTGCAATGGTAGATTGAGGCATACCAGCCTTTTTAGCAACTTCTTCCTGTGTCATTTTGCTCTTTATTCTTGCCTCAATGAGCGAAGACGCAAGAATAAACTCTGGCTGTAGTTTTTCGTATTCCTTCCTTACCTTTGGATTTTTTAAAAGTTCTTTTTTGTAATCCTTCCAATTCATAGAAACACACACCCCCTTTTTAAAAATATCTGGCAATATAATCTTTAAGTCTTTTCTCTGCTATCTCTATTTCGTTTTTAGGGGTCTTATCCCCTTTCTTTATAAAGCCGTGAAGCAACACAAAGGTTCTTTCCTTTGCCGAGAAATAGAATATCCTGTAAATATTGCCGCTCGCTTTAATCCTAATCTCTTTCAGTTTTGCATATCCCTTCAAGGTCTTTACATAAGGTTCTCTTACTTCTATTCCATATCTTTCTAACAAGTCCAGTATGAATATGAATTTTGCCTGCGCTGGTTCTGGCAAACTATCTACAAAATCTTTAACAGGGATTTTACCGCTTTCAGTCTTGTAAAATTCTATCCGCCAGTCCATTGCTTATCTTTATAGCAGTTATGCTATAGAAAGTCAAACATTTTGATGCCTGCAACATGAGACTAGATTAAAATAAAAAAAGCCCCAAGACTGTTAAGCCTTGAGGCTGTTGTTAATGCTTTTATTATCCTAAACTGCGATAGGCACATTATAGACACATATTTCACTGTATAGTTTTTGTATAGTATAGATACGGTAAATAATGATAAAATTCTCTAAAGACTTACTCTCTCAATTCCATTTTTAGTAAGTAATTCCAATAGACAGGAAAACATAGGAAAGATTTTTGATAAAGGAATGAAACTGAAAATCCTCGTGTCGGCGGTTCAATTCCGTCTCCGGGCACCATATTTATCCCATTTCCGAAATACATCAGCATTCTATAAGTTATATGCCATTTCCGTAAAATAGCGATTAAAAACCTCGCTATTGGACAAACCTGCGATTTGCCCGACCCAAGCTTCGCTTGGGTGCCCCGACTTCGTTATCGGCACATTTTCGCTCCTCACCGTATTGGTGATATACGGCTCGTCGCAAAAATGGCCTCTGTCCCCGACTGAATCTAT
>JACRGN010000255.1 GCA_016234205.1 Nitrospinota bacterium
AAAAAAATTAGGGAGAATTTTTGTCGGCATTGATATAAATAAGGAATACCTTGCGATAGCTAAAACGCGGCTCAACTCGCTGGAAAGAAATACTGTCCCGTATGATTTTGCAGGCGCGGAAAAACAATTGAGAATATTTGATAAGCCAGCAAAGTATAAGAGACTGCACAAAGGAAAATTGGCAAAAGCGGTTTGAAAAATTCTGGCTAAAAAATAAAAAGGGGAGAAAAAATTATGTTTGGCGACGAGGAGGTTTTATGAAACTTAAAGGCAAGGCGTGGAAATTTGGTGCCGATGTTGATACAGATGCAATCATACCTGCAAGGTATCTGAATACTACAGACCATAAAGAACTGGCAAAACATTGTATGGAGGATGCAGACCCTAATTTCACGAAGAAGATGAAAGTTGGGGATTTAATTGTGGCTGATAAAAACTTTGGCTGTGGTTCATCAAGGGAGCACGCACCAATTTCAATAAAGGCTGCTGGTATCTCATGTGTAATTGCAAAGAGTTTTGCGAGGATATTCTACCGCAATTCTTTCAATATGGGGCTTCCAATCTTTGAAAGTGCAGACGCTTCAAAAAAGATTAAAGAGGGGGATGAGATTGAGTTAGACCCTTCAACAGGAGTAATACACAATTTAACAAAAAAAGAAAAATATCAGGCAAGACCGATACCTCCATTTATGCAGGAGTTGATAAATGCAGGTGGATTGATGAATTATGTTAAGAGGAAAGTTGCATGAAAAAGATTGCTGTTTTCCCGGGTGATGGGATTGGAAAAGAGGTTGTAAGAGAGACAGTTGAGGTATTAAAGATTGTTGATAAGAAATATAAATTATCCTTGGAGTTTGAGGAGGCACTTGTGGGAGGCTCTGCTTATGATGAATATAAAACACCATTACCCGATTCCTCTCTTAAATTAGCAAAAGATTCTGATGCTGTCCTTCTTGGTGCGGTTGGTGGTCCAAAATGGGATGGACTTGACTATTCAGTCAGACCTGAAAGGGCACTCCTCGGACTGAGATCAGAGCTTGGGCTCTTTGCAAATCTACGCCCTGCTATAGTTTATCCTGCACTTGTGCAGGCATCTACTCTTAAAAAGGAGATAGTTGAAGGGGTTGATATAATGGTAGTGAGGGAACTGACAGGGGATGTGTATTTTGGAAAACCGCGTGGTGTGGAAAAACTTTCTGACGGCAGTGAAAAAGGTATAAACACTATGGTTTATACAACACCTGAGATTGAAAGGATTGCAAAGGTTGCCTTTGATGTTGCAAGAAAAAGAAACAAAAAATTAACATCTGTGGATAAGGCAAATGTTCTTGAATGCACAGAGCTATGGAGAAAGGTAGTTACAAAAGTCCACAAGGACTACTCTGATGTGGAATTAAATCATATGTATGTGGACAACTGCTCTATGCAGTTGATAAGATACCCGAAACAGTTTGATGTGATAGTTACGACAAATTTGTTCGGGGATATTCTGAGTGATGAGGCTGCTATGCTGACAGGCTCAATAGGGATGTTGCCCTCTGCAAGTCTCGGCTCAAGGCTTTCATCTTCAGGCTCACCGATTGGCATGTATGAACCTATACACGGCAGTGCGCCTGATATAGCAGGAAAGGATATTGCCAATCCCATAGCCACAATACTCTCAGCATCAATGATGCTTAAATATTCTTTAAATTCAGAAAAGGCATCATCTGATATAGATAATGCAGTCTTAAATATCCTTAACAAGGGCTACAGGACAAAGGATATTTACGAAGACGGGAAAAAGTTAGTCGGGACAAAAGAGATGGGGAGATTAATAGGAGAGGAAATTTTGAATGAAAAAAGATAAATATACAGTGGCGGTTGTTGGTGCCACGGGGGCTGTCGGAAATGAAATGGTTTCCATACTGGAGGAGAGGAACTTCCCTGTAGGTGATTTAAGATTATTAGCCTCTGAAAGGTCAGAAGGGAAACAGATAGAGTTCAAAGGAAAAAAAATAAAGGTTCGTAAACTAACAAAGGACTCTTTTAAATGTGTGGATATTGCCCTCTTTTCTGCTGGTGCGTCAAGAAGCTTAGAGTTTGCACCTGAGGCTGTTAAGTCGGGTGCAGTTGTTATAGACAACAGCAGTGCATTCAGGATGGAGCCAGATGTCCCTCTTGTTGTACCAGAGGTAAACAGTCATACCCTCAAAAAACATAAAGGTATAATTGCAAATCCAAACTGCTCAACCATCCAGATGGTGGTTGCCCTGAAACCTATCCATGATGCTGCTCAGATAAAGAGGATAGTGGTATCTACCTATCAGGCTGTCTCAGGCACAGGTAAAAAGGCAATATCTGAACTTGAGCAGCAGACGAGAGATTTATTCAGCCTTAAAGAGGTTACTGTAAGTGTCTATCCGCATCAGATAGCCTTCAACTGCATCCCGCAGATAGATGTATTTCTGGACAATGGCTATACAAAGGAAGAGATGAAGATGGTAAATGAGACAAAGAAGATAATTGGAGATGATTCTATAAGGGTTACGGCTACAACTGTAAGGGTTCCTGTTTTTGCAGCACACTCTGAATCTGTAAACATTGAAACCCATAAAAAGATAACCAGAGACAGAGTAAGAGAGCTTCTATCAAAGTCTCCGGGTGTTGAGGTGGTAGATGACCCAAATAATTCTATTTATCCTCTGGCAATTAATTCCGCAGGAAGGGATGAGGTATTTGTCGGAAGGATAAGAGAGGATGAGTCAATAGATAACGGCATAAATATGTGGATAGTCTCTGACAATCTGAGAAAGGGTGCGGCACTGAACGCCGTCCAGATTGCAGAGATTTTAATAAACGAAGGTTTAGGTTGAGGCTAAGGTTAAGGAGAAAAAATCCTTAATCTCGACCTTGACCTTAACCTCAATTAAATGGGAGGGTTAATTATGGTAGAAAACATTAATACCCAAACTGGGGCGGTTCAAATATCAGCAAAAGATATTGCTGAATTTAAAGAACTCCTGAAAGAGGCATCAACGGAGAGAAAGACCCTTCAGATGCTCGTGGAGTATATTGAGAAGAATAAGGATACTGTATCTCAGCACGGCATGGCATTAAAAAAGATTGAAGAGAAGATGCCGATTATAACTAAATTCGTTGAGAAGATAGACCAGAGGACAGAGGATGTGAGGAACCTTGAGATAAGGATTAAAGAATCACAGAGGACTACGACTGAGCTCGATTCTACTGTCCGTAATGCAAAGAGGGAGATGGACAATGTCAACCTCCTCTCAGAGAGGATAAGCAGCAAGATTAAGGCATTATCACAGCAGAGGGTTCTTGTGGAAAAGGCAAATGAAGAGGCAGGCAGGCTGAATGTCTTAATCTGGGATATGGAATCAAAGATGAAGAAACTCTCCGAGGAGAACAAGCTTGTCAAAAAATCCGAAAAGAACATAATACGGCTTGAGGAGATGTTTGAAAAAACATCATCAAGGATGGAAGAGATGGACAGCTTCAAAAATCTCATGGGCAATGCAGAAGAAAAGATTGGCAAGCTCTATGATTTAAATAAAGAGCTTGATTCAAAAGTATCAAGGCTCTTAAAGGAAAAGGAGGCTATTGAAACATTCAGTCATGATGCAGGAAGGCTCAAGGTGATGCTTGAAAATATGCAGAGGGACACCGATACCCTTCTGAAACAGAATATTGCCATAGGCGAAATGAGAAAGGAAGTTGACGGCCTTAATAAGGATATAAACGGTATAAAGATTGAGACTAAAAATATTGCCCTTAAAGAAGATATGATAAAGAAGGTAAGCAACAGGCTGAAAACTCTTGATGCATTGAATACAGAGGTTGAGACGAATATAGCAAGGGTTAAGGAAGATAGGGAAATTG
>JACRGN010000029.1 GCA_016234205.1 Nitrospinota bacterium
GATAATATCGGATGCAAAGGATAAGTTCAAAGAGATGGTTGATGATGCAAAGAAACAGATTCAGGCTGAAACCGAAACGGCATCCTTGAAGCTAAAGGAAGGTGCAGAGCCGTTGTCAAGACTCCTCGCAAAAAAGGTGCTGGGGAGAGAGGTGAATTAATAAATGGTAAAAGACAAACAAGAAAAATATAAACCACAGAGGGCACAAAGTTCACAGAGAAAAACAGGAATAAATCTTTTAATAGTAAAAAAGGCTTTAACTTCTCTCTCTGTGTTCTCTGTGGTTAAATCAGGTTTTTATCCTGTCCTCTGTCTTTTATCCTCTGTCTTCGTCTTTGCATCTATTGGCTACGGGGCTGAGGAGCATGCTGCACATCATGCGGCTGAATTCAAACCGCTCACAGAGGCTTTCAGGATAATAAATTTCCTTGTAGTTTTTGTAACCCTGTATTACCTGCTCTCAAAACATATAAAGAATTTTTTTGCCGGCAGGAGAGAGGATATAGTAAAGTCCCTTAATGATGCAGAGCAGTTAAAATCATCGGCACAAAAAAGATTGTCCGAGTTGGAATCAAAGATAAAGGAAATGAAGAATACTGTCCTCCAGATGATAGAAGATGCCAGGAGAGAGGGAAAACACACCAAGGATAATATTATCGGGTCTGCAAATGAGTCATCAAAAAAGATTATGGAGAAGGCAAAAAAAGAGATAGAGTATGAGACAAAGATTGTGATGGAGAGACTAAGGGCTGAGGCACTGGAGCTTACAATAAGAATGGCTGAAAATATCTTAAAGAAGAGTGTAACAAAAAATGACCATGTCAGCATGGTTAATGAATATATTAAGGGAATAGGAACCGGAGAGGCGGGGTTAGGGTGAAAGAGATAATAGTTGCTGAGAGATATGCAAAGGCGATGATAGATGTCATTAAGGGGAGTGCTGTGAATAATATCATTGCTGAACTGAAACAGATATCCACAACTATTGAAGGCTCGGATGAACTGAAGAAGATTTTCTATAATCCCAGCATCGCAATGAAGTTTAAGGAAAATATACTCTCTCAACTGTTTGTCCGATTCAAACCTGATGCTACAGTGAGGAAATTTATTTACCTGATTTTAAATAAAAACAGGATTAAACTTTTAGATAAGATAATATTTGCACTGGAAAATCTGTCAGACAAGATAACAAACAGGGCAAGGATAAGGGTAAAGACAGCTCTCAAATTGGATGAAAAGGAGGTAGAAACTCTAAAGAAGAGATTTGCCGATATTACAAAAAAGGATGTAATTCTTGATATTCATGTAGAACCGGAATTAATAGGAGGCATTGTTGCCCAGATTGGAAGCACTGTCTTTGACGGCAGCATAAAAAATCAATTAAGGACAATGTATAGGAAATTATAAAAGCAACCGCAGATGAACACAGATGGACACAGATTAAAAAGATTTTTAAAAAGTTTTTATCTGCGAAAATCCGTGTGTATCTGTGGTTTCAAATTTAGGAGGTGAATTTTAAAATTGGAAATCAGGGCTGAAGAAATAAGTGAGATTATTAAAAAAGAGATTCAGGGTTTTGAAAAGAGTATTGAGCTTAAAGAGATTGGGGTAGTAATATCCGTCGGGGATGGTATTGCGAGAATATACGGGCTTGAAAAGGCTATGTCGGGTGAGCTTCTGGAATTCCCCGGCGAGGTCATGGGAATGGTTCTCAATCTTGAGGAGGATAATGTCGGTGCGGTTCTCCTCGGTGAAGATACCCTCATTAAAGAAGGCGATGAGGTTAAGAGGACCGGAAGGATCATGGAGGTCCCGGTTGGTGATGCCCTCATAGGGAGGGTTGTCAATGCCATCGGGCAGCCTGTTGACGGCAAGGGTCCGATTGATACAAAGGATTTTGGCCCGATTGAGAGGGTTGCCCCTGGAGTTATTGACAGGAAGTCTGTCCATGAGCCGCTTCAGACAGGCCTTAAGGCTATAGACTCAATGGTGCCTATCGGCAGAGGACAGAGGGAATTGATTATTGGCGACAGACAGACAGGAAAGACCGCAGTTGCAATTGACACCATCATTAACCAGAAAGGTAAAGATGTAATATGCATATATGTAGCCATTGGACAGAAGAGGTCTACCGTAGCTCGTGTTGTAAAAACACTGGAAGAATACGGGGCAATGGATTATTCAATCGTCATCTCTGCAACAGCAAGTGAACCTGCACCATTGCAATATGTAGCACCTTATGCAGGGTGTGCAATGGGCGAGTATTTCAGAGACAGGGGTAAACACGCACTGATTATTTATGATGACCTTTCAAAACAGGCAGCATCATATAGACAGTTATCCCTCTTATTAAGACGTCCGCCGGGCAGAGAGGCATACCCCGGAGATGTTTTCTATCTCCATTCAAGACTTTTGGAGAGGGCATCAAAATTAAGCGATAACCTCGGTGCAGGTTCCATGACAGCACTCCCGATTATAGAGACACAGGCAGGGGATGTATCTGCCTATATACCTACAAATGTCATATCAATAACCGATGGACAAATCTATCTTGAATCTGACCTTTTCTATGCCGGTGTCCGGCCTGCTATAAATGTCGGACTATCGGTATCAAGGGTCGGGGGTGCCGCCCAGATTAAGGCAATGAGGCAGGTGGGAGGAAGGCTTAGGCTTGAGCTTGCTCAGTTCAGGGAACTGGCTGCATTTTCACAGTTTGCATCTGAACTTGATGCGGCAACCCAGAAACAGTTGACAAGGGGCGAGAGGCTGGTTGAGATTCTTAAGCAGGAGCAGTATAAACCTCTCCCTATTGAAAAGCAGGTAATGATTATATTTGCAGCAGTCAATGGCTATCTGGATGACCTGCCTGTGAATAAGTGCAGAAAATTTGAGTCTGAACTTCATTCCTTTATTGACAGCAAATATCCGGAAATACCGAAGCAGATTGCAGAGAAGAAGCAGATTGACAGCGAAACGGAAGAGAAGCTGAAAATAGCTATTAAGGAGATGAAGGAGAGATTCTTAACAACGTAAAAGGTTAAGGTTTAGGTTGAGGTTAAGAAAACCTTAACCTTGACCTCAGCCTCAACCTTGTTTTTGTTATGGCAAGTTTAAGAGATATAAAGAGAAGGATAAAGAGTGTTAAAAACACCCAGCAGATTACAAGGGCGATGAAACTCATATCTGCAACCAAGATGAGGAAGGCACAGGAGGCTATCGTAGCTGCCCGCCCTTATGCACTGAAGATGCTTGATGTAATGAGCAGCCTTGCATGCCGTGTTGATGCAACAGCCCATCCGCTCCTCTCCCGCCGTGATGAAAAAAATGTGCTTATAGTTGTAATCACCTCTGATAAGGGGCTTTGCGGCGGTTTTAATGGTAATATTATCAGAAAAACTCTGAGGCTCGTGGAGGAAAAAAATGGCTGCAATATATCCCTCATCGTTATTGGTAAAAAGGGGAGGGATTTTTTCAGGGGCAAAAAATATAATATTGTAAAGGAATATATTGACCTTTTCAGGGCATTCAGCTATCAGAAGGCATCCAATATTGTAAAGGATATCACA
>JACRGN010000030.1 GCA_016234205.1 Nitrospinota bacterium
ACAGGGATATCAAATCGGGATTGTATCTGCCTTGCAGCCTCAATCCCATCTATTTTGCCGGGCATCACAATATCCATTAACACAAGGTCAGGTTTATACTCTTCTGCCTTATGAATCGCCTCCTCTCCTGACCCCGCAACTGGTGTAACATCATATCCCATTTCCAGCAAACTCTTTTTTATATCAATAGCAATAATAGCCTCATCCTCCACAATCAATATCAGACCTCTTCCCATAAGCCCTCCTAAATTAATTCTAAAAAATTCGTGAATAAAACCACAGAGCTCTGTGGTTAATGTATTATTTGGGTTAATTATCTATTGAATTTGATCCTGAATTCCGTTCCTTCGGTTCTATTCAATTCTATCTTCCCCTTTAGCTGTTCCTCTGATAGGATGACGACCAGTTGCAGCCCCAGAGATTCAACCTTTTTGATATCTAAATCTTCTTGCATACCGATACCATTATCACTGACAATAAGCTCAATCTCGTTATCTGATAGCGGATGGATTGCTATCCTCACCTCACCGCTTCTTCTGTCAGGAAAGGCATATTTCACAGCATTGGAAACAAGTTCATTGACAATCAACCCGCATGTAACTGCCTTGTCAATATCAAAGGAGATATCATTATGCTCTACATTCACTGAAATTCTACCTGCAGTTGCCCCATGAGATTGAAGTATAACCTTTACAAGGCTATTAATATAATCATTAATATCAATATTTGCAATATCTTTTGAGCGGTAAAGTTTTTCGTGGACAAGGGAGATTACCTGTATACGGTTCTGAATGTCTCTAAATATATCGCCATATCTGTCTTCATCAATAATTCTCATTTGCAGCCTGAGCAGGCTGGAAATAGTCTGCAGATTATTTTTTACCCTGTGATGGATTTCTCTCAACAGCACATCCTTTTCTCTCAGGGATGCCTTAATCTGGTCTTCCATCTTCTTACGCTTTGTAATATCAGAAAATATACCATAAAAATACATTTCCCCTTCCTTCATATATGTTCCCATGGCTCTATTTTGCAGCCATATATACTTTCCATCCTTTCGCCTGATCCTGTATTCAATATCAAGGGGTTTATCTTCTCTTAAGGACTGCCCATACGCTTTCATTACTGATTCAACATCATCAGAATGTATCCTGCCAAACCACCAATTATCGCTACTCAATTTATAATATTCCTCCGGGGTATAACCATCAACCTCTTTTACATTTGGACTGATAAAGGTTATTGTCCTGTCCTTTGTATTTCCCATATATGTTACAACCGGGATGTTTTCTATAAGCAGACGGTATTTTTCTTCACTCTGTTTCAACAACTCTTCTGATGTTTTTTGCCCTAAGATATTAAGGTATACAAGGATTGATGCAACAGTCAAGGATACCAAAAAAGCAGTAATTGCCCCTGTCACCAGATAATCCCATGCAACATATCCCCTGAACAGAATGCTCAAAGGTGCATCAATTATTTCAGTAAGTAATATTGAAGAACTAACCCCAAGAAGGAGAAGATACCATGGATTCATTGTCTGCAGTTTTTTAAGGTTCATAAATTCTTATTGAATTTCCATTGATGGTATAGGCAGGCTCATTAACTATTCGGTAAAACTATAGCACAGCACAATTTATTTTCAAGGAATAAAAAAACATCTAATCAATTTACCCCGTTAAAAAGCCCTGCCATTACCTTATTCTTTCTAACGGGGTTTACTCTGCACAAAATTTATGTTATTTATTGAATATAGGGAGGAATAACAATGAAGGCAAGGATAGCATTATTAGTAATACTCTTATCTTTTATTATGGGGTGCGGAGGGGGAATAAACCTGATTAAGACAGATTCGCTGAAATCTGAGAATGTCCGTCTTATAAAAATCAAGGTTACGACAAAGGAGGAGATAATAAATATTTTTGGAGAGCCGATAAATATACTAAATGTGGGAGAAAAGGAGCAGTTTTTTTATAAAGATGAAAATCTAAAATCCCTCTGGATAGAATTTGATAAAGATGGAAAGGTCTACGACTACATATATTCAAAAAAGTAAATAATTCTTTGCCACTAAGACCCAAAGGCGCAAAGTAAAAATTAAAAATTCTTCGTGTCTTAGTGTCTTTGTGGCTAAATATTATAATAATACCCCAGAAACAAGTCGAAACCTATTTCTGGGGCGAGGAGGTAAGAGCATGATTTTTAATATTCCTGCTCCCCTCATTATTTTTATCGGCAGTTTATAGACTTATCTTTAATCCAAATTATGCATTAGCTACAGATTAACACAGAAATGTCATTCCGAACGAAGTGAGGAATCTATGTTTTGAGATTCTTCGGGCTTCGCCCTCAGAATGACAGCGGTGCTGTCATCTGTGTTAATCTGTGTCCATCTGTGGTTTTATATATTTTTAGGTTTAGCAGTTCTCTATGAAACAGTATATTATCCCAATATTTATACCATATTCAGGCTGTCCCCACCGCTGTATCTTTTGCAATCAAAAGAAGATTACCGGAGAGAATGCATATCTTAATACAAAAACAATAAAGAAAACTATTGATAACTGGCTCTCCCTATCAGTCATCAGCTATAAGCTATCGGCTATTGGTAACAGACAGATTGCATTCTATGGAGGAAGTTTCACTGCCCTCCCTTTAGAAAGGCAGGAGAGTCTCTTATCCTCTGTATTTCCCTATTTAACTGATGGAGTAATTGACAGTATAAGATTATCTACAAGGCCTGATAGTATAACCATTGAAAATCTTGCCATCTTAAAGAAATATAAAGTCAAGACTGTTGAACTTGGTGTCCAGTCAATGGATGACTCTGTTTTATCACTGTCAGAAAGGGGGCATTCGGCAGATGATATAAGGAGTTCGTGCAAACTGCTTAAATCCCACGGTTTTGAAGTGGGAATTCAGATTATGCCGGGCCTTCCTGGTGATACATTTGAAAGCTCACTATATACTGCGTATGAGGTTATGAAACTTAAACCCGATTTTGTGAGGATATACCCGGCAGTTGTTATAAAAAATACAGGGCTTGCTGATTTGTATCTCAGCGGTTCTTTTAAACCCTTGAGTCTTGGCGATGCTGTAAGACTGGCTAAATATCTGCTTATCAGGTTTGAGGTCAATAATATTCCTGTCATCCGAATAGGACTCCAGCCTGCTTCGTCACTAATGGAAAAGGATGTTATCTTAGATGGGCCATTTCATCCTGCATTCAGACAATTGGTAGAATCAGAGATAGCCTATGACATGATGAAACATATAATAAAGGGGCAAGGGGCAAGCCTGCCCCTGCAAGTAGTAAGCAGGGGGGGCAAGGGGCAAGGGACAACCTTTTTTATATCACATAGAGAATTATCCAATTTTATAGGACAGAAAAGGTCAAATATAAAAAAAATAGAATCTGAATTTGATTTCAATGTAGATATCAAGTCAGACAGTAATCTTAAATCAGGGGAGGCTATCTTTGACAACAGCCTTAAAAAAATATATATTAAAAGAAAAGAGGTTTTAAAAGAATTTCTTTCCTTAAGAGCTACAAATAATGCAATTACAGGTAACTGAGATTTTTAAAAGTATTCAGGGGGAATCTACACTCTCAGGAACTCCTTGTGTATTCATCCGTTTAACCGGTTGTAATCTCAGATGCATCTACTGTGATACAGTCTATGCGTATGAAGGCGGCGATTGGCTTTCAATAGATGATATACTTTCAAAGATTGATGATTATAACTGTGATTTAGTAGAAATAACAGGGGGCGAGCCTCTCCTTCAGGATGGTGTATATTCCTTAATAAGGGCACTGTTAGAAACAGGTAAACTTGTTTTAATTGAGACAAATGGAAGTATTGACATTGAAAGGGCTCAAGCCCTGAAACAACCCATGAATCAAGTTCAGGGCAAGGTTCAGGATAAGGGTTCAAAGATTCAAGGGCTCAAGATAATTATGGATATTAAATGTCCTGACAGTGGCATGTCAGATAAGATAAACTGGGAGAACCTGAGTGAATTGGATAAAAATGACGAGGTGAAGTTTGTCATAAACAGCAGGGAAGATTATGACTGGTCAAAGGAGATAATAAAAAAATATTCACTTACCGATAGATGTCATATTCTGATGTCCCCTGTCTATGATAATTTAACCGCAGGAGAATTGTCCGAGTGGATAATCAATGATAACTTGAATGTGCGGCTGAATCTTCAGATTCATAAATACATCTGGGGCGAATCTGTGAGAGGGGTATAAAATGAAAGATATACAGACAGAACTTGAGTGTATAAGCATGAGATTGGAGATGTTAAATGAGGAAAGCAGGAGGCTCTATAAACTTTTAGAGAATTTTAAGGTGCCAAACACAATGCCGCCTGAAGAGATAAAAACAAAAATACTTGAAACGCTTGAAAAAAGAAAAAAAGAAATGAGGGGTGAAATTGAGGAACTATCAATCAGGATTAGAGAGCTAAGCAATACGGAATATTAAACAGTTACACTTAAGGCACCACCCTTACCTTCTTCTTCAATAAACTTTTCCCTTATTGCATCGTGTCTCCGCTCCTTCATAATGTTTAATTTTGCCTGTTTTGCCTTTGCCTCTTGTTCTACCCTGGTTACATCTTCACCCCTTATATTGCTGAGTGCCTTTTCTTTCATCACAGAATGGACGGCATTTTTCATTGCCTCAAGTTTATATATGCCTGCACTTACCACCTCTCTGCCTGACTTTTGTCCTCCCCTGCTGACAGAGGCACTTTCACTCCTCCGCTGCTGGCGGGCATTCTCAACTATACTATCTCTTATATCAGGTATATTCCCAACCGTGGACATTTATAGTTCCCTCTCTTAACAACTATCAAATTCCCGAATTTTGACTTAAATATACATCTTTTATAAGAATTTGTCAAGAGTCTATACAGCTTAACAGATTGATTTTACTTGTTTACCGCATCCTTAAAATACTTTCCTGACTTAAACCTGACCACACTTCGGGCAGATATCTCCGCCTCCTCCCCGGTCTTTGGATTTCTTCCAATCCTTGTATTTTTACCTCTCACAGAAAAAGAGCCGAATCTCCTAAGCACTACATTCTCGCCTTTGCTTAGTGTCTCCTTTATCTTTTCAATTATTGATTCTACAGCCTCCTCTGCCTGCGGTTTAGGCAAACCAGCCTTTTCAACAACCCTGTTTATTATATCTAACTTTGTCATACAGAATATCCCCCCATACTAAAATTCCATAATCTTTACATCTGCCTTCTTTCTCAAATCTGCTAAATACTCAGACAGCTTCTTGTTTACCTCCATTGATTTTAAAAAGTTTTTCAGCCTGTCATGCACCTCGCTCAACGGTATTGTCCTTTCAGGCTTCTTGTCAATGAGTTTTATTACATGAAAACCAAACTCAGTTTCCACCACATCACTAACCTCATCCTTCTTTAAGCTAAATGCAGCCTTCTCAAAATTGGGTACCATCATACCCTTGCTAAAAAATCCGAGGTCACCGCCATTCTGACCGCTGCCTTTATCATCTGAATTTTCTTTAGCCAATTTTGCAAAATCCTCACCCTTCTTTACCCTGATTAAAAGTCCATCAATCTTCTTTTTGGCAGTCTCTTTTGCATCCTTGGTTGCATTCTTGTCAACCATCACAAGTATATGGCTTGCCTTCACAGACTCACCTTCAACAAACTTGGTAGGATTACTTTTATAATATTCATTCACCGCCTTTTCATCAACAGATACCTTATCCTCTATATCATTTTTCATCAATTTTTTAATAGCTAAAGCCTTCTTCACATCACTCTTCACATCATCCATAGTCAGATTCTGGGATTTTATCACCTGATTGAACTGCTCCTCGTTTTGAAACCTTGATTTAATAGAAGTCATTTCTTTATTCAGTTCATCATCTGATACCTTTATCCCCGTCTTATTGCAATTCTGAATAAGGAGCTCCCTGCTCACCAGGTCATCAATGATTGTCTTGTTTATCTCTTTTGTATGTTCCGGAGGAACCTCCTGTCCCATCATTGCAAGCCTTTTCTTGTAGCTCTGCAGCCCCTTGCTGAACTCAACACCGCTGATCTTCACTCCATTTATAGTGGCTACAACATCAGGAACCTTCTCGCTCTTTTCTGCTGTCTTTACATCTGGCGAACCTTTACCTTTCCCACTTTCAGCATGACTATCCTGATAAGACAACATGAACCCGCCTATAACTAAAACCGCTAAAAAACTCTTTGCTATTTTATTCACAATACTCTCCCTTCACCCCGTAAGACCTTCGGTCTCTTATGGGGTTCATAAATTAAGTTAATAAACTAAATGGTGGAGCTGAGGGGGATCGAACCCCTGACCTACAGACTGCCAGCCTGTCGCTCTCCCAGCTGAGCTACAGCCCCATTATTTCAAATAAAAACATTAACATTTAATATTTTCTCTTGTCAAGTCTATTTCACCTTTGTGTCTATTTCACCTTTGACCCTAACTTTACTTCTCCGTCAAATCCTATAAGAACCAGCCTTCCATCTCCACCTGCCGCCAATACCATTCCATGCGATTCTGTACCCATCAGTTTTGCAGGTTTAAGGTTTGCTACCAATACTATTTTTTTACCTATCAATTCTTCAGGTGTGTAATGCTCGGCAATACCTGCAACAACCTGCCTCTCCTCAGTTCCTATATCAACCTTTAGTTTGAGGAGTTTCTTTGATTTCTCAATCTTTTCTGCCTGTTTTATCTCACCGACTCTCAAATCAACCTTTGCAAATTCATCAATACTTATTAATTGCCTCTCTTCTGCTGCCACTGCCGATTCTGTTACTGTTGCTGTTACTTCATCACCAATTTCCATTTTCTCCTCCACCCTCGGAAAAAGTTGCCTCCCTATTTTAATTTCAATGCCATCTTTAAGTCCACCCCATTTTATTGATTCTTTAAAATTGCAATTTTCTATTCTTTCCTTAATCCCCAATTGATTCCAGATTTCCTGCCCTGTCTCTGGCATAAATGGATATATGTAAACTGCAATAATACGCAGACCTTCTGAGAGAGTATATAATGTATTTGACAGTATTCCGTCGTCTTTCTCTGCCCATGGTGCAGCCTTCTGAACATACTCATTCATATCTCCTATAATCTTCCAGATATAAGAAAGGGCATAATGAAATTCGAGTTTACACATAAAACTGTTAAAACTGTTTGCAGCATAACTCTCAAAACCTTTTAGAGTAGGATCGTATTTAAAATACTCCTGAATATTCTGCTCCATACTCCTATTTTTACCATCAATTTCAGGTGGAATTTTACCTTCCTTAAACTTCTTTATTATATTGAGTGTTCTGCTTAATAGATTTCCCAGGTCATTTGCAAGGTCACTGTTTATCCTCCCAATCAATGCCCTCTGGGAAAAATCACCATCAAGACCGAATGGCACCTCTCGCATAAGAAAATATCTCAAGGCATCTACTCCATATTTATCTATCAATTCATGCGGATTTACAAAATTTCCTCTGGACTTTGACATTTTCTCACCGTTCACAGTCCACCAGCCGTGTGCAAATATATTTTCCGGGAGTGGCAGGTCCAATGCCTTGAGCATTGTTGACCAGTAAACTGAATGAGTGGTGAGTATATCTTTACCTAAAAGATGGTGGTTAGATGGCCACCAATTTTTAAACTTGTCTTTATCGTATTCAAACCCTATTGCAGATATATAATTGACAAGGGCATCAAACCATACATAGGTAACATAATTTTCATCAAATGGGAGCGGTATTCCCCATGACAACCTTTCCTTCGGACGGGAGATACAGAGGTCTCCTAACGGTCTTCCAAGAAAACCCAGAACTTCATTTCTACGGCTTTCGGGCATTATGAATCTTGGATTCTCTTTTATATGTTGAATGAGCCAGTCGCGATAGTTGCTCATCCTGAAAAAATAGTTCCACTCTTTTATATATTCAACCTTCCTGCCGCAGTCAGGACAATTACCTTCCTTGAGGTCTTTCTCCATCCAGAACCTCTCATCTGAAAGGCAATACCAGCCTTCATAGCTCTCTTTATATATATCTTTTTTATCAAATAGTATTTGAAGTGCCTTCTGAACCACCTTTTTATGCCTCTCCTCTGTGGTTCTTATGAAATCATCATTTGAGATATTCAATTTCTTCCACAGATTTTTAAAGGCTATATGAAGTTCATCTGCATGTTTTTGAGGAGTAACCCCCCTTTTCTCTGCTGCCTGCTGAACCTTCTGTCCATGCTCATCCGTCCCTGTCAGAAAAAACACCTGATAACCGCAGAGCCTTTTATATCGTGCCATGACATCTGCCGCTACAGTGGTATAGGCATGCCCTATGTGAGGAATATCATTTACATAGTAGATAGGTGTGGTTATGTAGAATTTCATATTAATTCAGCCACGAATTTACACGAATACTCACGAATTTAAAAAAATAATTTACTTTGTGTCAATTCGTGTCTATTCGTGGCTAAAATATTTTTATTTTTATCCTGTCAATTGTAATCTCTTAATTCCCTTTGCTTGTCCTGAATTCTCATCTACATCAATTACAACAGCATTAAACTGACCCTCGCCGCCTGCCATCTCAAACTTCTTAGGCATCTTTGTAAGAAACTTCTCTAATGCAAGTTCCTTTCTAATTCCTATGACCGAGTTGGATGGTCCTGTCATTCCCACATCGGTAATATAAGCAGTGCCACCAGGGAGTATCTTTTCATCTGCCGTCTGAACATGTGTATGTGTCCCGATTACAGCACTTACCCTCCCATCAAGATACCAGCCCATTGCAATTTTTTCTGATGTCGCCTCTGCGTGCATATCAACTATTGTAACCTTTATCCCGTTATGCTGTTCTAATGAATTAAGCCTGGATGATTTTAACCTGGCAATCTCTCTATCTGCTACCTTGAACGGACAATCAAGGCTGTCCATGAACACCCTCCCGGAGAGATTCATAACACATATCTTAATGCCGGTACGTGTCTCAAAGATTCCACTTCCAAATCCAGGAACTCCTTCCGGATAATTTGCAGGGCGGAGTATCCGACTGTCATCATCTATAAACTGCACTGTTTCTTTTTTATCCCATATATGGTTGCCAGATGTGAGGACATCTATCCCATAATTAAAAATCTCAGTGGCTATCTCCCTCGTAATGCCAAACCCGCCTGCGGCATTCTCACAATTGGCAATGGAAAAGTCTATCTTCATCTGGTCTACGACCTTATAGAGGACATTTGACAGAGCCCTCCTCCCGACCTTCCCAACTATATCTCCAATCAGTAATACCTTCATAATAGCCGTTTAATCCGCTTGAACTGTTTAAACCGCTTAAACTGTTTTATTCTATCTGGCGTATTCTATCGCCCTAACCTCTCTTAAAACCGTTACTTTAATCTCCCCGGGATATGCCATGTCTGCCTCAATCTTTTTTGCAATATCTTTTGCGAGAAACATGACCTCTGAATCATTCAGCTTGTCAGGTTCAACAATAACCCTGATTTCCCTTCCTGCATGTATTGCGTATGCCTTATCCACACCTTTAAAGGAGTCGCAGACCTTTTCAAGCTGCTCCAATCTCTTGACATAACTCTCCAGCATTTCCCTTCTTGCACCCGGTCTTGATGCCGACAGGGCATCCGATGCAGCTACAAGGACTGCTATAATAGACTCAGCCTCAACATCTTCATGATGTGATGCAATGGCGTTTATTACTATCTTTGATTCATTATATCTCCTCGCAAGGTCAACACCTATCTGTGTATGTGTCCCTTCTGTCTGATGGTCTACTGCCTTTCCAATATCGTGGAGGAGTCCTGCCCTCTTTGCCATCTTAACATTGGTCCCGAGTTCAGCAGCCATCATGCCGCACAAGAACGCCACCTCTTTTGAATGCTGGAGCACATTCTGGGAATAACTTGTCCTGTATTTTAATCTGCCAAGGAGTTTAATTACCTCAGGATGCAGGCCGTCAATTCCCACCTCAAAGGCTGCCTTCTCTCCCTCTTCTTTTATGGAGACTGCAACCTCCTTTTTTACCTTCTCAACAACATCCTCAATCCTGCCAGGGTGTATCCTTCCGTCTGATATAAGTCTCTCAAGGGTTATCTTTGCAACCTCCCTTTTAATAGGGTCATAAGAGGATATTGTGACAGCACCCGGGGTATCATCCACTATAAGGTCAACCCCTGTCGCAATTTCAAGTGACCTGATATTTCTCCCTTCCCTCCCTATGATTCTGCCCTTCATGTCATCATCCGGCAGGTCAACTACAGATACTGTGGTTTCTGCAACATGGTCAGCGGCACATCGCTGAATCGCAAGGCTGATAATCATCTTTGATTTATCCGCCGCTGTTGCCTTCGCCTCATCCTCAATCTTTTTCATCAGGTTTGCAGCCTCAACCCTCGCGTCATTCAGGAGCTTTACCTTTATCTCCTCCTTTGCCTGCTCGGCAGTCATGCCTGAAACCCTTTCCAGCTTTTTAAGTTCTTCTTCAATGAGGGAATTATATTTTTGCTCAATCTCCTTTATCTTCGCTTCGGAATTTGCTATATCTTTCTCCCTGCGGCCTATATCTTTATCCTTGCGATCTATTAATTCTATCCTTTTTTCAAGATTTTCTTCCCTCTGAAGAATCCTTTTCTCTAAGAGATGAACCTCATTTCTCTTCCCATGTGTCTCTTTCTCAAACTCTGCCTTTATCTTATACAAACTCTCCTTTGACTCTAACAATGCCTCTTTCTTCTTATTCTCAGCCTCTTTCTCCGCCTCAAGAACTATCCTCTTCGCAAGCGATTCAGCAGTCTTGACTTTTGTCTCTGCAAAAAACTTACGAATCAGATATCCCAAGAGGATACCTATTAGAAATATTGCGGCTAATATTATCACCGCCTTAACACTTATAATCATATTGTCTCCCCCTCTTTAATATGTTTATGGCAATCTATAACCCTTTTCTCAGTTATAATCTTATCAATAATAAAATCATGACTATCCACCGGTATCTTATCTACTATCTGAAAATCAAAGGCAAGCCCTATGGTCTTAACACTCTTGGAAAACCTCTGAAGAAACCTGTCATAAAACCCCATACCGAATCCTATTCTGGCGCCAGACTTATCAAAAGCTACACCCGGAACCATAACTATTTCTATCCCGCACATTAGATTTATCTGCGGGACAACTTCCCCTGATTCGCCTTTATTTGTAAATTCCGATATTAAAATATTTTTATTTTTAAAATCAGTAACCGGTAAAAAAACCTGTTTTTTCATATCAATAGCCTTTTTTATCATTACTCTTGTCTGCACCTCTTTCTTAAATGCATCGTAAAACAAAATATTTTTACTCTCTAAAAAATCTTTATCTTCAAACAATCTTTCTTCAATCTGAATACTCACATCCTTTATCCACTCGTCATCAAGTCCTTTTCTCAAAGAGAGTATTCTCTTTCTTATCTCCTCTTTCAAATGGGTATTGCTATTTTTCATGTGAAAAGGGCAATTTAACCACAAAGAACACAGAGATTTTAAAAGCGGTTTAAACGGTTTAAACAGTTTTAAACGGTTTAATCCGGTTTTTTCCTCTGTGAACAATATGGATAATTTTGAAGATATTCAGGAAGGTTTAGATGGGTAAAAACAATCCGACAGCAGATTAAGAAATTACAGGGCTTAAAAGTTTCTGACAGAAAGTATCTCTATTGTTTGATTCAGCATGCAAGATATACGATTCATTATTTACAACTCCATCATATATCTTGTGGTGTAGGGCTGCAAAGGAGTAACTTATAAAATTACCACACCCTTTATTTAAAAAGGAATCCATTATCCCTATGATTAATCTTTTGACATGCCTGCAGACAGAGAACCCTATTAATCTATCAAAAAATATTGTCAGAAAGTTTGTATATTTAAGCCCGATAATCTTAAACATCATTTTCCCCAAAACCTTTAGAATATCAACAAAATTAATCCCCCATCCTATGCCGTATGGAAAAGATATTCTGAACCTGGCAAACCAGGTGGGATCCGCATGGGCTATTTCAGGTTTCCCGCCGAAGCAGGCATACACACCATAGCCACAAATTGGTTCCCATTCTAAGCGTAATGGATCAAAAATTCTTCTCCACCTCGTGCATGATAGGGGATTAAATCTATCCTCCTCCATTCACCACTAACCTACCACAAAAATATTATTCCATCAAGGAAAATTTTTTGTATTATCCTCAATGATTTTAATTAATCTTGCAATCCTTTCATCAGACTGAAGATCCTTATCTTCACATTCCTTTTTAATCTGAAAAAGGTCATTTGCTATATTGATTGATGCAAGAATATATATCTTATGCGACGATATGGCAGAATAATTCTCGGCTACTTCTCTTATCTTTTTATCTACAAAATCTGCAACTTCAGCGGTGTATGAAGGGTCTGAATCGCTTCTGATAGTATATTTCTTACCAAAGATTTCAACCTGTGTGGTGTATTTCATTTCCCTCTATCCCCAGGCTTTCCAAATTCTTGAGCATGCTGTCAACCTTCAGTTTTATAGACTCTCTCTCTTTTGTGAGTATGGCATTCTCTTTTTCCATCTGGCTAATCTTACCCTTCAAAGAGGTGTTTTCAGTTTTTAATTTTGAGAGATGCCCAATTAAGACTAATATATTAGATTCTAACTGGTCTAACTTTGAAATATCCATAGGCAAAATATAACCCTACTCCAAATTTATGTCAAGAAAATTGCCTTTTCCAATATAATTGGTTATTATTTTGCTATAAAATGTAAAATTTGCCACAGAGGCACTGAGACACAGAGATTTTAAAAATTCCACGACCCACTTCGTGGGTGCCCCGAAATTCCAAATCACAAATAAATTTCAATTTTCCAATTTCCAAATTACAAACTGTTTAGAATTTTGCCCCTGATAGAATCAGTCAGGGGTTGGATATTTGGTCATTATTTGGAATTTGGTGCTTGTAATTTGTTAATTTATCTTTGTGCCTCTGTGTCTCGGTGGCTTATTAGGTTTTTGTTCTTGGAGGTTTTATATAGATTTTCCCATCAAATCTTTTTACCTCTCCACTGTATTTACAACCGCCTTTGTCTCTGAAAACTCGGCAGGTATATTTTGGGCTTCACTTGTTCCCATGCTGGAAATCTCTTTTCCCTTGATTTTTACCCCTCGGCTCTTATTCCCAATATCCCTTTCTTTTGTCTTAATCTCATATACATCACCAGATACATTTACATCCACATCCCCAAGCTGTGATGAGCTGCCGTATACAATTATACCTTCATTTCCAAATGGCGGTGATACCTCCAATTCAAATTTATCTTCTCCTGACGGTATCTCATATATCACACCG
>JACRGN010000259.1 GCA_016234205.1 Nitrospinota bacterium
AAGAATACCCTTTGCACCGCTTGAAAGCAGATGCCTTGCTGCAAGTTCTGACATCTCCCCTGCACCGATTATCATTATTGTCTTGCCCTCTATGTCACCAAAGATTTTCTTTGCCAGTTCAACCGCCGCATAGCTGACAGAGACGGCACTCTCGGCTATTCGGGTCTCATTCCTTACCTTTTTTGCCACAGAGAATGCCTTTTCAAAGAGCTGATTGAGTATCATTCCGGTTGCCCTGCTCTCCTTTGCAAGGGAGTAGGCATCCTTTACCTGACCCAAAATCTGCGGCTCACCGACGACCATAGAATCAAGGCTTGATGAGACTTTAAAGAGGTGTTCAACAGCATCCTCTGTAAAATATGTATAGAAGAAGTTTTCTAATTCCCCATCATTAATCTTATGATATTTATAAACGAAGTCTTTCAGCCTTTTTATCCCCTCATCTATGTTGCCTACCCGTGCATATATCTCCACCCTGTTGCATGTAGAGAGTATTACCTTCTCCTTTAGCTCGGGATAATTATGAAGGACATTGAAGGTCTCTTCAAGATGTTTCTCGCTAAATGCCAATTTCTCCCTGATCTCTACAGGGGCTGTCTTATGATTTACACCTAAAATAATAAGATTCATAAACAATTCAGGGTGAGGCTAAGGTTGAGGCTGAGAAAAACTTAACCTTAAACCTTGACCTTGACCTTTTTTAGTATATATGCACCATATATGCGATTATTACCACCATAAATCCATACACTACAAAACGGGCTGCCTTCCTGCCTCTCCATCCTGCTATTATCCTGCCGAAGAATAGAGTGCCGTAGGTAGACCATGTGATAACCATTAGTATCGTCCGCTTAAAATCTAAAGAAAAAAAACCATCCCTTTGTCTTGCCCATATAATGCCTGATATAAAACCGAGTGTAATAAGTGGAAAACCAATATCCACCGCCTTCCTGTTTATATCATCAAGAATTTCTAAAGATGGGAGACGATGATAAAATGTGCCGGGGTGTCTTGATTTAAGCTGGCTCTCCTGAATTATATACATAATGCCGACCCCGAATGTGAGGGCAAGGGCTGCATAACCAATAAAAGAAAGTGTCCTGTGGATTGTAAGCCAGAATTGCACAACAGGAGCCGTGTCTGAAGTATAACGTGATAGAAAGAAGGCATAGGCGAGTGAAATAAATGCGATTGGAATTACGAATGAACCAAGGTCCTTAATCTTGTATCTAATCTCGGCAATAAGGTAAACAAGAACTAATACCCATGAAAAGAATGCATAGTATTCAAATGCAGTTGCATAAGGTCCATGCCCTGTCGCCATTGACCTTGCCACGAGAAGTGCAGTATGGAATATAAAGCCTGCAGCTATAGATACTGTCGCTATTATGAACAGCATCCTTCTTCTTACCGCAAGATAAGAAAAATATTTAACCATGCTTAAAAAATAAAAGAAAAGGGTAATACCAAAGAGAATTTTCATAAAAGACTAAAATATGCCACAAAGACACTAAGACACAAAGAAAATAAATTATTCCTTTGTGCCTTGGTGGCTAAAATGTTTTATTATTTCCTTAACTCTTTTTTTAACTTGGTCATCCTTACCATTTCTTATTAGCTTAATTATATCAGAGTCAACAAGGTTTTTATAAATCTCTTCCCTTTTTCTCTTATCCATAATCTCAGATGATATTCTCTTTCTTAAATTACCCATGAGGTTTAAGAATTTAGCATACTCAAACCCGTATCTATCTTCAAGCTCTTTCCTCAACTTTTTTGACAGGGCAGGACTTTTTCCTCCTGTTGAGACGGCTATTGTGAGAGCGCCCATTTCTACAACAGACGGGACTATGAAATTACACAGCTCAGGGGAGTCAACGATATTTACAAGAATATTTTTCTTATTTGCTGATTCATAAACCTTAAAATTAACATTACTTTTATCAGTTGCACCAATCACAAGAAATATATCCTTTAGATATTTCTCCTTAAATTCTCCCTTGAGAAACTTAATTTCCCTTTCTGAATTTAATTCCTTAAGCCTTTTGGTTAAATCGGGGCTGACAACAGATACTTTCGCACCGCACTTCAAAAGTGAGTTGACCTTTCTCTCTGCTACTGCACCACCACCTACGACCAGACATCTTTTGCCTTTTATATCAAGATAGGCAGGATAGTATCTCGGCACTGTTTACTCCTGAATTAGCCACGAATGAACCCTGTTAGAAATTCGCTACAAAACTGATATTCACTATGATGTTACTACAACCCCTGCGAAGAAGATTTCTAACGGGGGTGAACACTAATCTTTTAATTCTTAATATTTTTCCAATTATAGAACGAAAGAGAGGCATTTTCAAGAATCTATTGTTTCTGGGCAGGTGGAGGACTTGTTATGCGGCATCGTTTTTTATTGTCGGGCACTTGATTTTAATTTTTCTATGGATATAAACTCGCCCTCACCTTTTTCAATTTTCTTTTTTCTTTCTTCAAGAACGCTCCCATGCCAATCCGGTGACTCGCATTCTTTTTCTTCATGGCTTAATGAATCCCATAATTCTTCCATTACCTGTAGACGCTCAATGGTGGACATTGTTTTTATTTCGGCTATCGTCATAATTTAACCTCCATATTATTTTAAGTTAACGATTAAGTTCAGCGGCGGCGGGGAGGATTAACACTGAACTTTATAAGCAGAACAAACTTTGGTCAACCTCAAAACTTTGGAAAACCCACCCGCTCCCCGCCGTCCGCTGTAACGATTGGTTAGACAGAGCAAAAGTCAAGACCTTCTTTAACACTCTGACATTAGTCTCTGTCTATAGATTTCATCCGATACCCTTTATTGGACGGAATAAGCTTATATCCTTGACTCTTTAAAAATTCTTCTGCTTCTTTATGTGTTTTTTTGATCTTTTCTTTTGGAGTTAAGTTTTTAGTCTCTAAATACATCTCTTCACGGATTCTGTGGAGTTCTTTCATAAATTCTGGCTCTTTAGGTTTTCTAATACTCATTTTTCTCTTTACCTCCATATTAAAGCTCTTGAGGAGAAACTATATCTATTGATTTATATCCCTTCAAGATATTTATGCCGGTTACCATCTGTCTCGTCTTATATTTTACGATGTGATCAAAATTCCAGCTGACTAAAATGTCCATATCATTCAGGGTAGCTGTGGCTATATGAAGTGCATCTGCCCTATATTTTAGAGGAATAATCTTGTTCTTTACATACAAATCTGCTAATTCTTCAGCCTCCTCTGTTCTTGGCAGAATGGTTATACCTTCAATCAGTGCTAATAGCTGTTTTCTTCTTGGAAGTTCTTTAGTTCTCCGCAACTCTCCTACTGTTATTTCTGAAATGTAAGATTCATACTCCTTTAACTTCTTCTCAAAGAAATAGATGGTTTCTTCTTGAATTGCTTTATCTCTCTCGTCATAATAAGCACTGGGGACTGAAGTATCAAGGTATAAACTTTTTTTCTTCATTGAGTTCATCCTTTAATTTTATCACACACCCGCCATGCAGATTTCGTTATTGAATATACATCTTTTTGCCACTAATAACCCAAGTTCAGTTGCGGCGGCAATTTGCGAAAAGCGTGTGACAAACCGCAAACCGTCATTTGCCGATTGACGATTAATAAACTGAAGCTGCCGCCGTCAACTGCAACGGCTGGTTAGGCAAGGTCAGGATACGAATTCTGAGCCTCATCAAGGAAACGCCG
>JACRGN010000260.1 GCA_016234205.1 Nitrospinota bacterium
TGAGGAATCCTGCAATGTGACGTAGAAATAATGCCCTGCCACCTTTAAAGACTGCCGATTTTAAATCTTCAATGGAATATTTTGACTCAGTTAGCATGTGAGATGTAAAGCCGCTGATATATTCCGGGAGTTACTCAGTTTGTTGTAAATTCTGCAAGCTTCTTCAGTCCTTTCCTCAATAACCTTGACCTCTTTTGATTCGAAGTAATCCTTTACCTCTTTTAAGACCCTCATCATTCCTGATGCACCAGTACCTACAACCAAAACCTCGGTCTTCTCCATCTCAATATCTTTTAAATCATCGAGGCAAAGGGTATGTCCTTCCCTTCTCCACCAGTTTGATATCACCCTGTCTTTTAAGATTATAACATCTGATGAATAGCTCTTACCGTCTATTACAATTCTCCCAAAACTGTAAGAATCAATCTTCATACAAAAATAACTTCCTTATATCCCCATTAATCTATATAGAAATCCCTGTCTGACCTTCATGGCATCTTCGGGGCATACTTCTGAACAACAGAAGCACCTTATACATTCATCATAGTTAAAAATTAATCTCCCATTCCCTTTTTTAATTACCTGCGGTGGACAGGCTTCAATACAGAAACTACAGAGTGTGCAGGTTTCTCTGTCCTCCCTTGGTTTTGATATTAGAAAATTCCTGAGATGCCTTCCTATAAATGGGTAATTGCTAAAATTTGCATCAATTATAACGGTTGGGAATTTAAAATCTCTTACTAAAATATTTTCTATCCTCTCTCCAAGGAGTTCTATTTTCTCTATATCCGTTACACCTGCATTCCTTTCCCGTGCAACTGTATATGTGTAGAATTTTTTAAAGTCTCCACCCAATATATGACATATCATTGTATCTACTGCCACGGCATCGGCTCCTGCAAATATAAGCCCTATATCCCTCGGATGTCCGCCTGAAGGCCCATCCCCCTCCATTCCTCTTATACCATCAACTATTGTTAGTGATGGCTTGATGTATTCATATAATTCTACGAGCATCTTTGCGAAATAGATGTTGTTTACGCCTGCCTTTAGATGCCACTGTGCCTTTCTCTTTCCTATAATACACCCGAATAGATTTTTTACGCCGAGTGTCAGATACATCTGAACATGGGTTTTTAACTTTGGGAGATTGATTATTGCATCTACCTCTTTCAACTCTTTTGCTATCTCAAGAAATTTAAATATATTTCCATTTTCTCGTTTTATTGTAACCGATTCATCAAACTCTAATATTTTAGCACCTGTTTCCATAGCCACATCTTTCATACCTGTTTTTTTTGCAACTTTTTTAAGACTTAAGAGAGAAGGGCTATCCCCTATATAAGGAATACCACCCGCATCTTTTACGAGGTTTACCACTGCCTTTACAAAGACAGGGTGGGTTGTTACAGAATCATCCGGGGATTTGGAAGCGAGGAGATTTGGCTTTATGAGGACACGGCTGCCTCTTTTTACAAATTTATCTATTCCGCCTAATAGAGCTACCGATTTCTTGACCCCATTGTACACCTCCGGGTAGTTGTACTGCCCAGTCTTTACGGCTGATACCTGAGTCATGTCTTGGTCTTGTCAGGCTTATGGGTTTTATCCTCTGACATATGTCTTTGTTCAGCCTTGTATTTGTTATAGCAGACATAGCATATCTTTCCCTTTTCGGTCTTCATCTTCATATGTTCTTCTTTGGCACCAAGATATCTGCCGCATTTAAAACATTTTGACATTTTGGTATTATAATTCAAGAGCCTCTTTAATGGAAGGCTAAAATAACCTCTCACTGCTTGACTGTAGTTTTTGAATCTATTATATTGTTCAAAAAGATATACTTATGGGCAATTATGATGTTATTGTCATAGGAGGGGGACCTGCCGGCTCAACTGCTGCAAGAGGCTGTGCAGAAAGGGGATTTAAGACACTTCTGATAGATAAGGAACTCTTTCCAAGGTATAAACCATGCGGCGGAGCCCTTTCTTTTCGCACCATTAATTCACTTGGATTTGAAATTCCACAGGGGATGATTGAGGCTGAATGTAAAGGCGTAAATGTCTATTATAAAGGTGAAATGTCTTCTTATGAAAAAGAGGGAAGGGTAGCAGTGATGGTTTCAAGGGAAAAGTTTGACAATCTTTTATTTGAAATGGCAAAAGAGAGAGGCTGTATGACTCTGACAGGGGAGAGGGTTGTTTCTGTAGATAGAGGAGGAGAATATATAAAGGTCAACACAGAAAAGGGGGCATATTCAGCCCGCTTTGTGGTTGGTGCTGACGGTGCCAACAGTGTTGTATCAAAATTTATAAATGGGAATGGTAAAGAATTTTTATCGGCCATGGCATTCGTTTCTAAGATTGAAGTACATGAAACCTTATTTGAAAAAGAATTTCTAAGTTTTTATTTTGGAAATGTATATGGTGGTTACGGATGGGTATTTCCGCACGGAAGGTATCTCTCCGCTGGAATCTGGGGTTTAGATTGGCTTGATTCAAAACCTGTAGATTCCATGAAAAGATTTTTAAGCTCTAATAATTTTTCAACTGACAATATAAGAGGGCATAAAATGCCGTTATGGGATAGGAGAAGAAAAATATGCAGTGAAAGGGTTCTATTGGCAGGCGATGCAGGAGGGTTTGTTGATTCATTCAGCGGGGAGGGTATTTCCAACGCAATACTGTCAGGAAGAATAGCCGCAGAATCTATAGCGGATTCTCTTGAAAATGGAGAATCGGCAGGGGATAATTATAAAAAAAGATGTAATAGTCTGTTTGTTAATAATCTGAAATATTCCATGTCCTTTACTCGTCTGATTTTCAGATTCCCGGAATTTTTCTTGAAAAGATTTATAATGGATAACAACCTCCTTAGACAGTACATAGAAGACCAAGCCTCAAACACATCTTATAAAGAATATATTAAATATTTTGTAGGTATGATGAGGGAAACAACCCCCTCTATCAGGTGCAATTAGCTATGCCCTTATCAGTTGTTAAATGGATTGCAGGGATTTTATATTCTATATTAATGGGAATAGCTGCCATTATTTTTTCCATAATTTATAAAAATTCTAATGCTGTCCGTTCCGTTACCAGATTATGGGGTAAGGGGATGTGCAGGTTAAGCGGGGTTAGGGTAGAGGTCAGCGGGATTGAAAATATCTTAAAAGGCAGGCCGCAAATATTTATTTCAAATCATCAGGGGATGTATGATATATTTGTCCTTGAAGGGTACCTCCCTGTAAATTTTTTATGGATAGCAAAAGAAAGCCTGTTTAAGATTCCAATAATCGGATGGACAATGAGAAGGGCAGGGTATATCGGGATAA
>JACRGN010000261.1 GCA_016234205.1 Nitrospinota bacterium
TATTTGAAAGGAGGTGAAGTTATGAAGATAAAGGTGAAATTATTGTTTGCGGTAATCTTGGCAATTCCTCTCTATCTGACCTTTTTGGCACTCCAAACTGATATAGCACAGGCAATAGATGAGCATGAGGCAGACCATAAGTTGATGGAATCTTCTCCTGAGCATGAGACTTATGAGGTAAAGGTTCCGGAGAGTAAACTTGCAGAGGTTAAGGCACTTAAGAATGCAGTGGCATCAAATAATAATACTCTATCAGAGGCTAAGGCTGTATACGGAGGTAAAGGGACATGCTTTAACTGCCATGGTGAAAAGGGTAAAGGGGATGGCGAATTGGCAAGCTCGTTTGACCCCAGGCCAAGAAATTTCACGATGCCAGCATGGCAGAAGTTAAGGACAGACGGTGAGATATTCTATGTTATTACTAACGGGACAGACCATGGTATGCCAGGGTTTGGTGATATGTTGAGCGATGAGGAAAAGTGGTCACTTGTTAATTATATAAGGGATTTTGGGAAACATAGCGGATTGGCAAGTAAAAAGTAGCCCCTTTCATTTCCCAACCTAACCTCCCCCTTTGATTTTAAAGGGGGAGGAAATTAAATGCAGATTAAAGAGGAGGAGAAAATGGCAAAGAAGATGAAGTTGGCAGTATTGGTTCTTATAGGATTACTTGTTAGTTTTGGTTTAAATAATGGCAGCTATGCAGATGAAACTGCAAAGCTGACAACAGCCCCAGAAGTTCCGCCAGCACTCAATAGGGCAGGTGGTGTGCAGGTAACAGTTGAGTTAGAGACAATTGAAAAGAAGGGACCAATAGCAGAGGGTGTTGAATATACATACTGGACATTCAATGGGACGGTTCCTGGACCTTTTGTCCGTGTAAAGGAAGGGGATATGGTCACTTTTAATCTTAAAAATAGCAAAGACAGCAAGAATATTCATTCCATTGATATCCATGCTGTAACAGGCCCAGGCGGTGGTGCAAAGGCTACACAGACACCTCCCGGCGGTAAGACTGTATTTCAGTGGAAGGCATTAAATCCAGGTATTTATATATATCACTGTGCAACAGCACATATACCGACACATATTTCAAATGGTATGTATGGACTGCTCCTTGTCGAGCCTGCAAATGGACTTCCAAAGGTTGACAAAGAGTATTATATAGTTCAGGGTGATTTTTATACTAAAGGAAAGACCGGTGAGAAAGGGTTACAGGCATTTGATGTAGAGAAGGCAAGGGCAGAGCAGCCAACCTATATAAAGTTTAATGCTATGGCAACACCAGGCAATCTAAAGGCAAATGTCGGCGAGACAGTAAGGCTGTATGTAGGAAATGGCGGGCCAAATCTTACATCTGCATTCCATGTAATAGGTGAGATATTTGATACAGTATATCAGTTGGGTGCTGTAGGCTCTGAGCCCGCAAAGAATGTCCAGACCACAGTAATTCCTCCAGGTGGTGCTGCTATCGTTGAATTCTAGGTAGATGTCCCGGCAGCCTATATCCTTGTTGACCATGCAATATTCAGGGCTATAGACAAGGGTGCAGTAGGAATACTTGAAGTTACAGGGAATGAGAACCCTGATGTCTATAAGGCTCTAAAGTCAGGCGGTGCTGATGCCGGTCATTAATAGTTTTTTGAATTGCTATAGATTTAGTTGAAATGAGTGCCCCACTTATTACAGGTGGGGCATTCTTTTTTTTGACACATATGTGGAGTTAAGGTAGTCTATACCCATGAATCTAATTGAGGCAATTGAGAACAGGAGGAGTATTCGGGCATTTAAAGCTGACCCAATTCCTGATGAGATATTGAAAAAAATTTTGAAGACTGCCGGCAGGAGCCCTTCTTATACCAATACACAGCCGTGGGAGATAGCAATATTAAGAGGGAAGATAAAAGATGAATTGAGCCGTAAACTCTATAAAACAGCCTCATCCGATACACCGGTTACCCCTGACATACCCAAGCCTTTAATCTGGCCAGAGGAGTTAGAAAGAAGGTCAAAAGAGCATGGGGAGAGAAGGTTTAAAGTCCTTGGGATTGGAAGAGAGGATACTGAAAAGAGAAAGAATCTGAGGCTTTTAAATTTTAAATTCTATGGTGCCCCTGCCGTATTATTTATCTTTATGGATAAAAATCTGGGGGAGTGGTCTATAATGGACATCGGTATGTTTACACAGACTATAATGCTTTCTGCACTTGAGTATGGGCTGGGAGCATGTCCTCAAGCTGCTTTGACAGACTATCCTCATATAGTCAAGAAATATCTCAATATCCCTGAATCAAAGAAATTGGTTCTCGGTATGTCTATCGGATACCCCGATAACGAGGCATTGATAAATACTTACAGAAGCATGAGAGTGGAGATGGATGAGTTTGTAAAGTGGTTTTAAGCATCCTTATAGTAGCTCATCTATTGCCTCGTTTGCCAGTTCATCTGCCCTTTCATTTTCAGGATGTCCGTTGTGACCCTTTATCCATTTCCACTCAATCTTATGCCTTTTTGATAGAACAATCAATTTCTCCCACAACTCCCTGTTCTTTACAGGCATCTTATCGGCTGTCTTCCACCCTTTCTTTAGCCATGAATTGACCCACTTTGTCATCCCGTGGATAAGATAGTTTGAATCCGAGACTATTGTAACATGACATGGTTCTTTCAATGTCTTCAATCCCATAATTGCGGCGGTCAGTTCCATTTTATTATTAGTTGTATTTTTCTCTGCGCCCTTAACCTCTTTTACGCTGTTATTATACTTTAAAAGGACACCATAACCGCCCGGCCCTGGATTTCCCCTGCACGCCCCATCTGCATAAATAAAAACTTGTTTCATGATACAAGAAAATTATAAAATTTTTAGCCACAGAGGTCACAGAGGAAAAAACCGGATTAAACCGTTTAAACCGCTTTTAAAATCTCTGTGTTATTCTGTGGCAAATTATTTCTTTATTATGATATGTGGATATATTTTACTACCTCTTAGTTAAAATTGTGAAGTAAAATATCTCTATGCATAAAAAATCAGTTTGTCCTGAATGCGGTCATAAAATAAAGGAATTTAGAAATCCGTTTCCCACTGTAGATATTATTATTGAATGTGAAACACCGAAAAGGGAGAGGGGAATTATTCTGATATTCAGGAAAAAAGAGCCGAGGTTGTGGGCGATACCTGGAGGTTTTGTTGACTATGGGGAATCTCTGGAAGATGCTGCTGTAAGGGAGGCGTTTGAAGAGACATCACTAAAGGTTAAACTTATAAGGCAATTTCATTCATATTCAGACCCGAAGAGGGATAAGA